>JAQYWL010000119.1 GCA_030145035.1 Desulfobacteria bacterium
AATTCAGCCGTTAGGCCGTCGTAGCCTGCGGCCACTATGGCGAAGTCGGCTCGTAGCCATTGGCTACTATGGCGAAGTCGGCGGTTCACGGTTCAAGGTTAGAGAGCCCTGCCCGCAATGCTTCGCAACGCGAGGCGGGCGGGGATGAAGATTGAACGGTTTGAAGATATTGAGGCATGGCAACTGGCACCTGTCTGCCGTCGCACAGGCAGGCGTGAATTGACTCGAAACGCGTAAAGTGGTGAACCGTGAACCTGGCAACCTGAGTAGTTACAATGAAACTGACAAACACTGGAACGTATTCCAGAAAGGAGGAGTTAAATGAGTGAACTAAGAGGTAGTCAAACTGAGAAGAACCTGCTTACCGCCTTTGCGGGTGAGTCCCAGGCACGAAACCGTTACACATATTTTGCGAGCCAGGCAAAAAAGGAAGATTTCGTGCAAATATCATCCATCTTTGAAGAAACAGTCAACCAGGAAAAGGAGCATGCAAAAAGGCTCTTCAAGTTCCTGGGCGGCGGTGAAGTCGAGATCTCTGCAAGCTTTCCGGCTGGTGTCATCGGCAGCACGCTGGAGAACTTAAAGGCCGCTGCTGAAGGTGAGAACTACGAGCACACCGAGATGTATCCCGGCTTTGCCAGGGTGGCCCGTGAGTACTGCAACCTGCACGGCTTGTGGAAAGGAGAATAGCAAGGAAGAAACTATCAAACCAAGGAGGACAATTATGTCTGACAGGCCAAGAGGAGCTATTATTCAGCGCGACAAGAAGACTTACGCTGTTGTACCCAGAACCCCTATGGGTTTGGTAACGTCGGACATACTGGAAAACATCGCCAAAGTGGCCCGTAAGCATGAGATTCCGGTTATCAAGATTACCTCTGCCCAGCGCATGGCACTGGTGGGAATGAAACCGGAAATCGTTGAGGAAGTGTGGCAAGAACTGGGCTTAGATGTGGGGCCGGCGGTGGAAGTTTGCGTACATTATGTCCAGGCCTGTCCGGGTAATACGCTGTGCAAGTTCGGCGTTCAGGATTCCCTGGGATTAGGCGTGCAGTTAGAAAAGATTTTCGTTGGTAAGCGGCTTCCTGCGAAAGCCAAGGTCAGCAAACACGGATATGCTTCTGCCATGGTAGGGGGCTGACTATGGCGCCTTTGCCAACGGTCGCTGGTATATATCTAGAAACATTCAGGAGATGGTAGATTGGTTGGAATTCAAGCTCAACAAGAAGTGACTTCATATATTCGGAGGATGCCCGTCTTGCTGGACGGATTCTTGCTGCAAAAGGAGGTGGTAGCCATGAAAAGAATGTTAGCCTGTCAGTTCATAGTCATTGCTGCTCTTGTCCTACTTTTGAATTCTAGTTTAGTTCTGGCCGGATCACCTCCTCAAAAGGGTGGTGTGCTGCCGGAAATAGACCTTCCGATCCCCCAGAACCCGACACACAAAACCTACTTGGGGCTTTCCGGCGAAGGCGTGTTCAAGATACCACAGATCAAGGCTGAGGTGGTAATCATTGAAATCTTCAGCATGTATTGACCTTTTTGTCAGAAAGAAGCGTTCCGGGTGAACGAGTTATATCAAATCATTGAAAAAAGTCAAAAGACGAAAGGCAAAATCAAGGTGATAGGTATTGGTGCCGGCAATACCCCATTTGAAGTCGGAGTATTCAGAGACAATTACAAGATTCCGTTTCCCCTTTTTTCGGACGGAGATTTTTCCATCCATAAAAGCCTGGGAGAGGTCAGGACGCCGTACTTTATAGGTATCAAAATCAAGGAGGACGGAACCCATGAGATATTTTATTCCAAGCTGGGCGGTTTCAAGAAGGCGGATGACTTCTTGGAGTTGATGCTAAAACTGTCCGGAATGAACTACCCCGCGGCAAGCCGCGGGGTATCAAAATAAGTGTTTTATCTTTTCTATCGCAGCAAGCTGCGGGTAATTAAACCCTACAGATTTCGCATCGCCCTTCAAGTGATTAGAGTAATCCGTGTAATCTGCGAAATCTGTGGATTAAAGTAGGAGGTGTTCTATGAGAAAGAAGATAAAACTCGTGTTGGCATTGGGGCTCACAGCACTTTTTTTCCAGTGCCCCAATGCCTACTGCCGTTCAGCTGCATTCAAGAACAATATCTATGACCCCGGAACCCTGAAACCGCGAGACAGCGTGCTTAAAGTCAAAGCGGGGGATCGTGCTCCTGACTTCACGCTTCCGGCTGTTTCTGGACGAAAGGTTTCGCTTACCCAGTACCTGGGGAAAAAGAATGTTGTTCTCTCTTTTGTCCCCGCGGCGTGGACGCCCGTTTGTTCAGATCAATGGCCGGGCTACAATATCGTAAAAAACATCTTTGACAGACACGATGTCATACTGCTTGGCATCACGGTTGACAACATTCCCACTCTCTTTGCGTGGACCAATCAGATGGTCACAGATGGCGGCAAACTGTGGTTCCCGGTGCTGTCCGACTTCTGGCCACATGGAGCAGTGGCTGACAGGTACGGGGTGTTGCGATCTGATGGAGTTTCAGAGAGGGCTCTTTTTGTTATCGATAAGAAAGGGGGCATTCGGCACATAGACGTGCATGATATCAACAAGAGACCTCATCTTGAAGACCTTGTCAAAGAATTGGAGAAGCTGGAGAAATGAATTTCGGACTTTAGGGGACGTCTTGGACGTCTTGGACGTCTTGCATGTCCCCCAATTGAATTCCTTAATTCCTCAATTCGCCCGCCTGCCATCGCCTGGCAGTGCCACTCTCGCCGGGCAGCTACAATGCCGGCACCCGCCTGCCATGGCCATATACGGCATGCAGTGTACATGCTAGCATTTCTGGCAATGGCGGGCAGGCAATCCCTTAATTCCGGCCCGTCCGCCATCGGCTGCGCCCCCGCCTGCCACTGCGAGGCACGAGCGGGCAGGTCAGGCGAATGCCGGGTGGGCTTATCCGGCTCAGGAGGAGGTCACTATGAAAAAAGTCAAAGAATATGCCTTTAGCACTGTTTTGGACACATCGTATGAAGATGCCATTTCCAGGGTCACGGGTGCGTTAAAAGAAGAGGGATTCGGGGTTCTGACAGAAATTGATGTGAAGGCGACCCTGAAGAAGAAGCTGGATAAAGATTTTAGAAAGTATGCGATATTGGGAGCTTGCAATCCACCATATGCGCTTCGATCCTTAGAAGCTGATCTTGACGTGGGGCTTCTTTTGCCTTGTAACGTCATTGTCTATGAAACCGACGATAAGAAATCCTATGTCTCAGCCGTGAATCCGGTTTCCGCTCTCGGGATAATCCAAAGTGAGAAGTTAAGAAAGATTGCCGAGGAGGTTTCGGTAAAATTACAGAAGGTTGTCGAGAAGATTGCAAAAGGTGAATATTAAAGCATCTACAGAAGAGGACAAACCGGATGGTGCAAGTGCTTGGAAGATACGTGGGGATACTGGGAGATCCGGCCTGTCGTTCGGGCTGGCAGGCAAATTTTCCACGGATGGCAGAACTTTTGTGGGAAAAATACCGGCCCTCACACGTATTCGTGCCTGGAGATGTGGCCGCACACGGTAGAGCAGAGCAACATGAAGAGATATTGGAGTATTGCCGGAGACATCCCTGGGAGTGGGTGGTTGCGATGGGTGACCACGACCGACCGGCTGATGTTTTCGCGCAGTACTGGGGCCCACCCCACAAGTCGACGGACCTCGGTCGCTGGCGCTTTATTGGCGTTGACACCTCGGATCGTGTTTTTTCTGAGGGGGAAGCACTCTGGCTGCGGGAACAAATCAAGGAGGATAGCATTATCTATACTCACCTGCCACCGGAGATAACGGGCTGGAAGTTCCATTCACTTTACCCGGAATGCACCCAGCGTTTCTTTGCAGTGCTGGATGATTTTCATGATAAGATACGGGCCTGTTTCTTCGGCCACATACACTCATACGACCGCAAAGAATACCGGGGAATACCCCTTGTCGTGACCGGTGCCGGTGGTGCCGAGGCACGTGGGTTGGGAGCAAATGGATACGAAGGAAACCGGCCCTTCCAAGCAATGGCCTTTGACACAATCACCGGCGAGATCCAGTTGCTCGAAGATGCGCAATGACAAGTTGTTTTTGCGCAAGCCCTTAAGCTGGTCGTGAGCGGTATCTCCAAATACAGTATTCCTTCTGATTAAATACTGTGTTCACCTTATTGATGTTGGACACCGTCAGTGGGAATATCAGCAACGCAAAAGAGGAGGGAATGAAAATGAAAAGACTACTTGTGGCACTTGTGGTCCTGGGCCTGTGGGTCGCTCTTACCGCTCCCGCTGAAGTGACTTGAGACGTTCATCTCAAGTGCACTTTGTATCCGAGTTCTTTTGCATAAGGACCCAGGTCAAGAGAGAATTAGCAAGGGGTTAAGCTATTAATGAGTAGGAGGTCGCT
>JAQYWL010000103.1 GCA_030145035.1 Desulfobacteria bacterium
GGTCATAATGAAGCTCAGCCGTCCAGGCTGTATAGTCTTCCTCTACGCCGCCCAACATCAGATCCGCCTGGCTGTCAACGCTGGCGAGAATGGACAAAATGCTCTTTTTCCCCAGGTGCGTCTGCGGGTTGAAATACCCCTTCTCCGGTTCCATGAGGGATACGCTCACCTGGCCGATATATCGCAGATTGTCGTCAGGATTACGGACAGGCTTAGCGGGATCGTCCTCTATCCCGTCTGCGACCATAAGCCGATACCGGAGCTTGTCGTCCACAAGGTTACCCCAAAGCATGAGACCGTCGTCCCGGTTGGCGGCTGCACTTGGGTAGAAGGAGCCGCCGCGCACACCGCCCTGGGTCCAGTCCAGGTCAATCATCATAAGGGACTTTGTAGAGGGAGTCCGCGTAATCGGCACATACATGCGGCCAAGATTGAGCATAAGAGCCTCATCCAGGAGTTTTACCCTCATCCAACCGTCTCTTAACTCGATATCTCTATTAGCCCCATCTGCACCATCTTGGCCCGCCCGGTCCGTAGCATAGTGGACAAAGAAGTCGAGCATAGGCGTGGCTGATCCCTTTATACTCATGTAAGCCCTGCGCACCAGGAAATCGTTAAGGTCCGTATCGTTAATTCCATCATCGTCCTTATCCTTTCCATCTTCCACCCACTGGTACCAGGCTTGTCCCCAGAAACCAATGTCGAGTGACCTGTCACCGTCACGATACACCTCTACAGACCATGCGAAACTCGGAATAAGAAGTAATACAACAACAGACAATAGAACTTTTTTGAACATGGGACACCTCCTGCCTTTTTTTGAGTGCACTGCACTCGCGACCGATACGGTTGTCGTTTAATTAAACGTCTCGGAATTTCTACAACCGGTTGTAATCATTTATCTTTCAGTGGCGCTTTTCTGAGCCATCATTCCAGTATTCCAATTGTGAGCGAAGCGAACTAACTTGGCTATCCGACTCCGGGGTGATTCTTATGGCCACATTAACTCAGCCTACAAAAACTTTTCGGGCCTATAACCAAAAAAGGTTGCGGTGTGACCGTATCTGTCACACAAGTAAGGTTCAGATCAAACCTGCATCACCCCCTTTAGCATGGCCAAAACGGCCTTAGGCCCTTTAACATTTTCCCAGGCTTTCGTAAAGCAGATCTTTTCATATCTGATTCGTTCACGTATGCCCCCAGTGTTCAAACGATTCACCTCACACACTGATCACCTTGTCGGCAAGCTGCAGGCTTGTCACAATATCGAGCATGTTCGTGGTTTCACCGACCCTCTTTTGGTCCAGCAGGTTGAAATGGTTCAGGCAGGTGCCGCATACCAAAACGCTCACACCCTGGGCCTCTAATTGCTGTATGGCAAGCAAGGTCTTGGCCCCCTCAATCGTCAGCTTCACCCCGCTGTTGAGGAAAACCAATCTCCAGAGGGTTTCGCCCATCTCATTGAGGGTATTCAGAAAATTGAACATGAGCCCTGCTCCCAGCACATCATCTCCAAAACCCATGGTATTCTTGGTAATCAGCACCAGCGTCTTCTCGTTCGACTTAGCCAAATCCTCCCCAGCGGCTTCGCCACCAGCTTCTTCAGAGTTGACAGCTTTGATCTCAAAGTCTGTCCCCTCTTGCTGAAGAGACGCACTGAAGCCCTGGCTTTCGACAAACCGGACGACGTTTTGTGCCGAGGCTGCGTTGTCCACCACCACTGTGAATTCCAGGGCCTGGGGATTGGTCTCAACAAAATGCTTGGTCCTGAGTACAGGCTGGGGACAGGCAAGCCCCCGGCAATTCAATGTCTCCATATGACCTCTTCTCTTGGCAGTTGAACCGAGCCACTATCAGGGTGCGTCTCGGCCTGGAGCCGACCGATTCCATTTCAAAAACAAAGCAATTAACTATGGCTTCTATAGAAATGTCAAATAGGTAATATCGAGGTTTATAGTTGATGGTTATTGAAAATTTCAATCGCATACAGTTACCTACCCCAAAAAAATTTTCCCAAAATCTATAGTATGATATGAGTAGTGAATGAACCCGATGAACCCAACAAACTCAATAAACCCGATGAACCTAACATGGAAACCGATCTGAATAGATGCAAGCGGTGTGGCCAGTGTATGAGCGTGTGCCCTGTCTATCAAACCACCTTTAGAGAAGCTGATGTGGCCAGGGGCAAGTTGGCCCTGCTGGAATGCGCGGAAGAGGGAACCGTGAGGTGGTCGGGCCGTCTTGGAGAAATCCTTTCACGGTGTCTTCTTTGCGGGGCGTGCGCTCAGGTTTGTGCAAGCAGAGTTAAGACCAACCTCATGATCCAATCGGGTCGCCAGCGGCTCTTTGAGATCGAAAAGAGAGGCAAGTCCCAGAGTGCTCTCCTCAGAAGCATAAGGGAAGGGGACTTGACCGCCAGGATCCTGCTCAAGGGTGGTGCGCTCCTTCAGGCCCTGGTGTGTAAAAAGATCCCTGAGACGAGCGGACTCCATCTTCGATTTCCCCTCTCCTTTTTCACCGAAAGGAGCACGGTCCTTCCCATTGCCTGGACTCCCTTTCTGGATGCCTTCCGGCCTGAGCCTGCCGTCAACGAGGAAGGCCCACGGGTTGGATTCTTTGTGGGCTGTGGCGCCAACTATCTCTTTCCGGATATAGCGTGGGCCTTTGTGCGTATCCTGGGCCACATGGGAGCAAGCCTGGTCGTACCAGAAGACCAGGTTTGCTGCGGGCTGCCTGCCTACGTTGCGGGTGATACTGATACTGCCCGCAAGCTGGCCCAAAAGAATATCGAGGTCTTTGAGTCTCTGGAGCTTGATGCTGTTTTGACCGTGTGTGCTTCGTGCGGATCACATCTAAAGGCCCTTGCGTCGCTCTTTGCGGATGACCCTTCATCCCGTGATGCCGCAGCTTCAATGGCCCGAAAGCACATGGACGCTATGACCTTTCTGGTGGACCATCTTGGTTTTGAGACATACCTTAAGGCCCTTGAGCCGGGTGGGAGGCCGAATAAGACAAGGCCTTTGCGGGTTGCCTATCATGATCCTTGTCATCTAAGGATCGGGCAGGGAATTACCCAGGCACCCAGGAGGCTTCTTGAAGCCGTACCCGGAGTGCAACTAATAGAAGCCTCCCGCCCCGGCCAATGTTGTGGCCACGGAGGAGATTTCAACCTTTCTCACTTCCCTCTATCGATGAAGATCCTAAATCGGCGTATGGAGGACTTCGAAAAGGTGAAACCAGACAGGATTGTTACAGGTTGCACGGGGTGTCTTCTGCAGTTTGCAGAGGGAATAAGCCGACGCGGCCTGGCAGGAAGATTCGAGGTGTGCCACCCTCTGGTGCTGGTTGAAAAATCTATTGCATCCTGTCGGACTCCAGCTCAGCATCGAGAAAGTCTTCCAGTATTTCAAGCTCGTCGTACTGATGCTGGACAATAGCGCAGCGAATGTTTAACTGACACCAATTCCGGCAGACAGTGTCGTCAGGGTCATATTGCCCAAAGCAGTCGAACCTGTTTGCTAAGAGCTTTGACTCAAGAATCGTTTTTCTCATGATAAGGCCAACAGCGCTGTCATCTCCTGATGGATAAGGCCATTTGTTGCTAAAATTTCTTTTTTTTCAATGCTGTAAGGTCCATTTGAGAAGTCAGAGATTGTTGCCCCGGCTTCCTGGGCTAAGACCATGCCTGCTGCTGTGTCCCACGGAGCCAGATTTTGTTCCCAGAAGCCGTCGAACCTGCCGCAGGCCACATAACACAGATCCAGGGCCGCTGACCCAAGCCGGCGAACCCCCTGGGCAGCCATTAGACATCGCTCGAATCGGCAAATCAATGGGCGAATTATGGACTGGAAATTATAAGGAAAACCTGTCACCAGCAAACTATCACCAAGAATCTTTGTGCCGGAGACTCGAATGGGTCGGCCGTTGACCGTAGCCCCCTGACCCCGGGTACCACAGAAGAGTTCTCCGGTAACCGGATTCAGGACTACGCCAAATACTATATCCCCCTCAAGAGCAAAGGCAATGGATAGACAAAACTCGGGTAGGTGATGGGCGTAATTTGTAGTACCGTCTAAGGGGTCTATGATCCACTCATAGGCGTCTGTCCCCGGAGTTACGCCACTTTCCTCGGCCAGGATGGTGTGGTCCGGGTACACAGCACGGATAAGCTGTAGGATGGCATTTTCAGAGGCCAGGTCGGCTTCGGTCACTAAATCGATTGCACTTTTTTTTTCTACTGTATGAGATCTGCCCCAGTAATTGAGAAGGATTTCGCCTGCCCGAGCAGCAGCAGCCACGCCAATATCCCTGATTCTTCCCAGATCCACAAGTTTTATTTGTACAGGATTCCGGCTACGAAGTCAATAAGAAGTATAAAATCGCTTCGCGATTTTATGTAACGCGGCTTCGCCGCTCGAAAAAAGGAAATTCTGGCATCCTTCATTCCTCGGTTTACACTTTTCAAAAATGCAGGCGCCAAGAGATAAATTCTTTTGTTCGTACTTTTTGGTGTCAGGTGTCAGGTTTCAGGCCCGCCCGCCTCGGCTGAGCA
>JAQYWL010000506.1 GCA_030145035.1 Desulfobacteria bacterium
ATATCCCAGCCTTATATAGGTTGATGATGTGTTTTTTGTCCGAATACATGGTAAAAACGATGATGCGAACATCAGGGTCAAACCCCTTTATTTGCAGGGCCGACTCTGATCCGTTTGAATCAGGCATGGAAATATCCATGATCACCATATCCGGCTTTAAGGATTTGGCCTGCTTGACGGCCTGGTGGCCACTAGAGGCCTCGCCTACCACCTCGAATTCCGGGTACCCACGTAAGGCACTCTTGAGTCCTTCTATGACCACCCAATGGTCATCCACTATGAGAATCTTTCTCCTGGACATCAGCCTGTCATTGCGAGTCCCGCTGTTAGCGGGACGAAGCAATCTCAAGGGATTAATGACGACTTTATTTTGTCATTCACTATAGTTCCGAGGACTTGGGAAAAATGTCCGTCAGTCAGAGATCGGATCGCTTATGGCTGAAGACCAAATATCGAACTGTGAAACTTAGGTTCTTGTCAGCACAAAGTGTACCAAGGGAAATGGATAGAGGCGGCATATTGCGAAATATTGTGTGATTACAGAGAGTTACGAAAAACAACGATGGAATGGGTTGCTAAAAAAAGCGTGAACCTTGGAGGGGATATGAGAATATTGGCAGGCAAGAATCTCTGGGAAAAGCATTATTTCAGAATTACCATGTGAAACCAATAGGTTATCTTTTTGATAATATTGTCACCCAATTATCAAAACCTCGTCTAATTCTTCAATCCGAACTTTTTAATCCGGTATCGCAGCTTGTAAGCCGGCATATTCAAAAAGCGTGCAGCTTCTAAAACATTTCCTTGGGTCCGCTTCAGGGCTTCTTCAATTACGGTTTTCATCACTTCTTCATAATCAATACCATCCCTGGGAAGATCAAGCTTAAAGCCTTGGCCCTGTTCTTCGTTCAGATTAGTGATAGAGGAGAGGTATTCTGGCAGGAGCGTGGGGCCATCTTCGAGAAGGATAATCCGCTCCACGGTGTTTCGAAGTTCCCGCACATTTCCTGGCCAGCGATATCGGAGCAGGATCGTTCTTGCTTCAGGTGAAATCTTGACAAACTGCTTGCCAAATTTATGATCATAGTGGGCCATGAAATGCTCGGCAAGAGGGATAATGTCATCTGGTCGTTCACGCAATAGTGGCACCTCTATTTTGACCACGTTAAGGCGATAGAAAAGGTCCTTTCTGAACAAAGCTTGTTCAACGGCCTTTTCAAGAACGGTGTTGGTGGCGGCAATAATTCTCGATGAAACAGCAATCTCCTTGGTTCCTCCCACCCTGTGAAATGTTCGATTCTCCAAAACGCCGAGCAATTTTGCCTGGGCCGAGAGCGGCATTGCCCCGATTTCATCCAAGAAAACCGTTCCGTCGGCTGATTGCTCAAAACGCCCTTTTTTTCCCTCGGCTCTGGCCCCCGTAAAGGCGCCCCGTTCATAGCCAAATAGTTCGCTTTCGACCAGGTCTTTTGCGATGGCCCCGCAGTTAACCGTGACAAAGGGACCGGGATCCGCCTTGCCGCTGTAATGTATGACCATAGCAAGAATCCCCTTTCCCGACCCGCTTTCACCGACAATCAAGACAGGCGTATCAACACTTTTCGACACCTTCCTGCCCATCTCAATCATCGCCTTGGCTTCAGAGCTCTGTCCAATCAGATCAAACTTATACCGGTCAATACACGGCTGTTGTATCACCCGGATCTGGTCCATCAAGCGCCTGCTTTCGAGGGCATTTTGCAAAGTGAGGAAGAGTTGTTGAGCATCAATCGGCTTTACCAGGTAATCGTAGGCCCCCATTTTTACAGCCTCAACAATCGTTTTCACCTCCTCAACTGCAGTCACCATAATAACCATTGCATCAGGATCTTTGTCTTTCACACTTTTTAACACATCAATGCCGTTCATATCCGGAAGGCCGATATCAAGCAGGATCAAATCCGGCCTTTCCTGGTGAAAAAGCTTTAATGCCTCTGCACCCTGTTCTGCGGTGATGATACTGTACTTTCCTTCAAGGGCCATCGAAAGGGCATTCCTCACGCTCTTTTCATCATCTACTATGAGAATGCTTGCGCCCATTATCCATTCCTCCCAATGGCGGGAAGCTCGATAGTGAATGTCGTTCCCTCGTCCGGTTTGCTCTCAAACGAGATGACCCCGCCATGACGTTCTATGATCTGGTGGGATATGGCCAGCCCCAATCCTGTGCCGGTGGCCTTGGTCGTGAAAAACGGGTTGAAAATGCTTTCCGCGTGTTCCCGTTTGATTCCAGGACCGGCGTCCTTCACGTTTATGATCACGATCCTACGACCCTTGTGAAAAAATGATATTCCTTTTCTGGCGGTGACGCTCAGGACACCCCCTCTGCTCATCGCATCAATGGCATTTGAAACTAAATTGTTTATGACTTGCTGGAGTTCTACGGGATCCCCGACAATGCTTGGGTGGCTCTCCTCCAAGGACAATTCCAATCGGATCTTTGACTTCCGGATTTTCGCAGACCACAGTTTAAGGTTCTCGTGGATCAGAGTATTTACGTCTATCTCCCTCGAAGATGCAGCTGACGGTTTTGCAAACTCGAGTACCCGCTTTATGATCGCGGCTATCTTGTTTATATCGTCCTTGATATGACCGAGAACCTCCAGCTCCATATCGCTCTGGTCAAACTTGTTTTTATCACACAAAATGTCCACAAACAGGCTAACAGCAGCCAGAGGATTTCTGATCTCGTGTGCGATGCCACCTGAAAGCTGCCCTAAAGAGGCCAGGCGGTTGGCGCGAATCAATTGTTCCTCGATTTTCTTCTTCTCGGTGATGTCACTTATGCGGATAATAGCACCGGTCACCTCGCCCTCCTCTTGTTGGAGCGGGTATATTATAACTTGCTCAAACCTACCAGGATGGATGACGCTGCTTTGTTCAAATGTCTTACCCTGATCGCTTAGAACTGCCGAAGGGATTTTACACCCCTCGCACGGGCTTGATTTTCCCATGAAGGCCTTGAAACAGCATTTGGCGTCAACCTCCTCAAGTCGACGTACCCCATAGTATTTCATAGCAGCATCGTTTAGCATCTGAACTGATAGGTCACTGCCCAGCATTATCAAGGGCTCTGAAATCCCGTCAAAGACTGCCTGGAGCATGCTCTTGCTTTTGCGGAGGGCCTCCCCCGCCCGCTTGCGTTTGCTAACATCGGTAGCGAAATGGATGACTCGGGCAAGACAACCTGTATCATCATGCATCGGTGTGCAGGAGACCAGAAATGTGCCACCGAGTGTTTCTATTTCCATTTCGATCGTTTCGAAATGACCAGAGATTAGCATCTTCTCCATCGGACACCATTTGGGAGGTTCGTTGGTCCTGTGGAAGATCTCGTAACATTTTTTGTCACACAGTTCCTTTTCAGACCTGCCCGTCGCTTTCACCGTGGCGCGGTTGGCTGCTAACACGCGGTGTTGGGGATCGAGGATCAAGGTTGAGTGCCCAATGGTCTGAAAAATATCCTCCCACTCTCGGTGTGCATGTCGAAGCTCCTCCTCCGCTGACTTGCGCCCGGCTTCTGATGCTTCCAATTCGGCAACCCGTTGGCGCGTTTCTGCCAATTCGTCTATGAGTTGCTCTTTTGTCTTATCTTCATCTTTCATGCTGAACCTCCACACCTCATTCCTGAGAAATGGGATTTTGTGGCAATCAGTTCATGGCTCCCTCAGATAAGGGTTGAAATATATTCTCCTGAATTTATAGAAAAATATCACGAAACCAAATAATGCGTCAAGGATATCAGCTCTGACGCGCATCTTACCCCTCACCCTGTCCCACCGGAGGAGAGGGAACTAATTGATCGTCTCGGAATTTCTACAAGATATTGAAATTACAGCTATTTATCGATGCTATTGCAGGTTCGATCAAGGAATAATGGAATGATGTAATATTGGAATGATGTAAAAGAAAAAAAGACCAAAAGCCGACTTCGCCATAGTAGCCCTGGCTACGACGGCTGAATCCTCTTACACCCAACATGAGCGCAAGCTTCACTACGTGTCCACCATTCCAATATTCCAGTATTCCAGTATTCCAGTATTCCAATTGTGAGCGAAGCGAACTAACTTGAAGAGGCACTGTCAATCTGACGCTGAGTACACTGCTTCGGCTGTGCGAGATTTTCGAAGTAAAGCATTTTGAAACAAATCTGAAATTAATCAGGTGGGATCGCAGCCCCCCTTTTCCTTGACACACCCAGGGAGGGTCTGATAATTTTTGCTACAAGATCAAGTTATAAAATCGCTGCGCGATTTTATAGGAGCTTTTTTGATGTCGTGAAATATCCTTGTTCGGGAATCATCTTGTCAGGCGGGTTGAATACACGGATGGGAGGCAAGAACAAGGCCTTTCTTTCCGTAGGAAGTCACACGATCATGGACCGCCTTTACAACACCTTTCAGGGGCTTTTCGATGAAGTCTTGCTGGTCACGAATAACACTCTTCAATATCTCTCATGGGACTTGACGATCGTAACGGATCTTTTTCCAATACGCAGCTCTCTGACCGGCATCCATGCGGGGCTGTTTCACGCCTCAGCGCCCCATGCTTTCATTACGGCCTGTGACACGCCATTCTTGAAAAAGGAATTAATCAGGGCTCTTTTGGAGGAGCTTGAACCAAAGTGGGATGTAATCATACCCGTCACCGAGGAAGGTAATGAGCCCTTGTGCGCCATTTATTCAAAGCGTTGCATCAAACCGATTGAGCATCAGCTCAAAAACGAAGCCCCCAAGATCCTGAACTTCTTTCCAAACGTCAAGGTCAAAGAGATCCCGGAAGCGCAACTCAGATCAGCAGACCCCCACCTCATTTCCTTCTTTAACATTAATACGCCGGAAGAATTCACCGCCTCTGAGAAGCTTCTACGCGCAGATTTGGGTCAACCTTTGAGATAGGACAAAATTTGCCGTAATCTCCTGGACCATTTTTTACCAATTTGTCCATCAAATTAAATGTCCCATATCAAGGGCTGGCCCCGATTTCCGATCCTGGTTCGGGCTGGGGCAATGCAAGGAAGAGGAGAGACAGCTTGCAACATCAAAAGACGAAGGCTTATGCCACTATATCGGTGAATATTGTTCAGAGGAATGGGATTTAGGATTTACCAAAATTTGCGTCGAGCATAAGAAAACGTATTGCTGTTTCAACTCCAAGCTTTCACGGATCGTTCATGAACAGGGAAGGCCGCAGTTGCAAGGAGACATCAGCAGTTGGGGCGGACCTGAGAGCCCCAATTGCCGGGGGTTTACCCCGGAGGAATTTCAGATGCTTGATTTTTCCAGGATAGACCTGTCTGAATGGTACGGTGATGGTGTATTGTAAACAGATCTCTTTGATGCGTTTGGAACGATCAAAAAAGAGCTCTCGCAACAATTCTAAACGCTTGTGGCACAAATCCTGATCATGAAAAAAGGTCTTCTTCCGCTGCTTTTTGTTGCGACC
>JAQYWL010000198.1 GCA_030145035.1 Desulfobacteria bacterium
CTGAACCGTCATTCCCGCCCCTGCTTCCGCAGGGGTAAACTTGTCCCCGCGAAGGCGGGGAGCGGGAATCCAGGAAAATCCTTGTCCTCGACCTGATCGGGGAAAGGGGTTATGGATTCCTGCTTCCGCAGGAATGACAGAACGTTGGACTCTCAAGTTAATAAGGAGGACTCAGAAATGATGTGTGAGACCGAGCAAGATGTTTTGAATATTGTCAAAGAGAAGGAGGTCGGCTTCATCCAATTCTGGTTTACAGATGTATTGGGGATGTTGAAGAGTTTTGCTGTCATGCCCTCTGAGTTGGAGGAAGGGTTAAGCGAGGGGATGGGTTTTGATGGTTCTTCCATTGAAGGGTTTGCCCGTATCGAAGAAAGCGATATGATCGCCAGGCCGGATCCCACCACGTTTCAGTTCTTGCCGTGGAGGGCCGGAGACAGGCGTGTGGCCAGGATGTTTTGTGATATCCTCCAGCCTGATGGGAGCCATTATGAGGGTGATCCTCGATATGTGCTAAAGCGCATTTTGAAGAAGGCGGCCGAAAAAGGATATACGTTTTATGCCGGGCCGGAGCTTGAGTATTTCTACTTTGAGAGTAATCAGGCTCCTAAGATCATAGACAAGGGCGGGTATTTTGACGCACGGCCTTTAGACATGGGTGGTGATTTGAGAAGAGAGACGATCTTTAGTCTTCAGGAGATGGGGATTCAGGTAGAATACAGCCACCACGAAGTTGCTCCCAGCCAGCATGAGATTGACATGCGTTTTGACGAAGGCTTGAAAATGGCCGACAAAACCATGACCCTCAGGCTTGTGGTCAAAGAGATTGCCACGCGGAACGGATTGTATGCCACCTTCATGCCCAAGCCGATTTTTGGCAAAAATGGCAGCGGCATGCACACCCACCAATCGCTTTTCAAAGGGGAGAGAAACGCGTTTTTCGATGCCAACGATCCTTACCACATGTCGGGTATCGGCAGAACTTACATTGCAGGGATCTTGCGGCATGCCCGCGAGATGGCAGCGATCACCAATCAGTGGGTGAATTCATATAAGCGGCTTGTACCGGGTTACGAAGCGCCGGTCTATGTATCCTGGGCCCGGCGCAACCGTTCGTCCATGGTCAGGGTGCCCATGTACAAACCGGGCAAGGAAAAGGCCACGCGCATTGAATTCCGCTCACCTGACCCGGGCTGCAATCCGTATCTGGCCTTTGCTGTGATGCTGGCTGCCGGGATAAAGGGGATTGAAGAGAACTACCCGCTTCCGGAGCCGGTGGAAGAAGACATCTACGAAATGGATGAGACTGCGCGAGAGCGGGCCGGCATTGACTCGCTGCCGGGAAACCTTTTTGAAGCGATTCACGACGTGGAAAAGAGCGAGCTGGTCCGCGAGACCCTGGGCGATCATATTTTCAACAAGTTTATTGAAAACAAAAAGATCGAGTGGAATTGCTACCGCACCCATGTGAGCCAGTACGAAATTGAAAAGTACCTTCCTATAATGTAGAAAGGCTATCATCTCGCCCGCTCCTTGCAGTCGCTTGAGCCCACAGAGATCTCGGAGATGAATAATTTGTGTGATTTTTTAAGAGGAAAAATCACACAAAACTCTCGGCCACTGCGTGGCATATGTCATCTGGGTAATATCATCATTGATCAGCAACATGAGCATTTGTGCCAGGCAATATGTCCCGCGACAGCGGGATGGCCGTTTGATCAGATTTCCCCTCCCTGCCCTGCCTGCCCCGTAGGTGGGAACCATCCTGGGGTGGAATGCGGCAGCCTATTCCTCCGGGGTCAGGAAATCTGATCAAAAACTCTGTGGCTCTGTGGGCTCTGTGAGAGATAAGAATCCGCACGAGGGGTATCATTGAATCATATGAAGATCGCTTTGGCTCAAATTAATCCCACCATCGGGGATTTTGAAGGCAACATCGACAAGATGATGGGGTTCATTGAGAAGGCAAAGGGCCTCTCGTGTGACCTCATCGTTTTCTCGGAACTGGTTATCTCGGGATATCCGCCACAGGATCTTCTGGAGAGGCAAGACTTTGTTGCCACGAACCGGGACTATCTGCACAAACTCGTTGACTCAGTGACAGGGATCGGTGTCATATGCGGGTTTGTGGATGAAAACCCGAATCAAGAGGGCCGTCCTCTTTACAACTCGGCTGTGCTTTTTGATAGGGGCAAGACCCTCCATCAGGTCCACAAGACGGTACTTGCCTCTTGTAACGTGTTTGACGAGAGAAGGTATTTTGAACCCGGTACACAGCGCTCGCCTTTTTTCTATAATGGCCGGAAGATAGGACTCACCGTCTGTGAAGACGTCTGGGACGACAAGGACCTGGTTTCAAAAATGCCTGACACCGAAGAGGCAGTGGGGCACATGATCAAAGAAGGTGCGGATCTGATCATAAATATCTCTGCTTCCCCTTACTTCGTTGACAAAAGAGAGCTGAAACTGGGCGTGCTTGGCAATATTGCCAGGAAGTACAATGTCCCTCTACTCTATGTCAATCAGGTGGGGGGCAATGACAGTCTGCTTTTCGAAGGCATGAGCATGGCCTTTGATTCAACAGGCCGGGTGGCGGCACGGGCATGTGACTTTGAACATGACATGGTTGTCTTTGATACGGAGACCGAAAGAGGTCAGCTCCATCCCATCACGAAAACCAGCACCGAGTCCATGCTCAAGGCTCTAATTATGGGCACGCGTGACTATGCCCATAAGTGTGGTTTCAAGAAGGCCCTAATGGGGATCAGTGGTGGCATAGACTCGGCACTCACAGCCTGCATCGCGGTGCGCGCCCTGGGCAGGGAGAACGTGGTGGGCGTCTTTATGCCCTCGCAGTATACCTCCCGGCATAGTGTGGAAGATGCAA
>JAQYWL010000375.1 GCA_030145035.1 Desulfobacteria bacterium
CAAGTGAGCTAGTTTCCATCCAGAAATGGCCATTTTTCGCAATCTCGGCGTCAATCTGCGGGATCGCTTGTGCGACGTACCGACGTACGTCTCCGCGCAATTCCTTGATCTCCTTGACCTTGCGAAAAATTACTCATTTCTGAATTGGAAACTAACGCCAGTGCCCAGTGTTGAAGCGGCGAAGCCGCGTTATATAAAAATCGCAGCGCGATTTTTATAAATGGAGCGGGAAACGGGGCTCGAACCCGCGACCCTCAGCTTGGAAGGCTGATGCTCTAGCCAACTGAGCTATTCCCGCGCTTAAACTGTAAATGCCGCCGTTTTTCGCCGTATCAATTCGTCTTGGCTGAAGGTGCAAACTCCGTACAAATCAAGTGCCTCAAACAACGCAGCCTGGGGTTATCCTTACAAAGTCCTTTGAGTTAACGTTATGGGCTCCTCGGCAAAACACAGTAAGGTGAAAGCAGGAAGTGCACGTAGTATACACGATGCCGGGGCAAATACCTGGCGATCTCCTACACACCACTTACTATGGGGTTTGGTGGAGGGGGGAGGATTCGAACCTCCGAAGGCATCGCCGACAGATTTACAGTCTGTTCCCTTTGGCCGCTCGGGAACCCCTCCACTTTGATTGCGGAATGCAGATTGCGGATTGTGGAATGAAAAGCGATTACCCCTTACGGGATACTTCACGCCGAAATCCGAAATCCCAAGTTAGTTCGCTTCGCTCACAATTGGAATACTGGAATATTGGGTTAAGGGGAATGAAAACAATTAGAAAATGATTTTTTTCTGCTTCTCACCCCCAACATTCCATCATTCCACTATTCCATATTGATGGCTCAGAAAAGCGCCACTGAAAGATAAATGATTACAAGCGGTTGTAGAAATTCCGAGACGTCAAATTAATAATGGAGCCAGCGGAGGGACTCGAACCCCCGGCCGACTGATTACAAATCAGCAGCTCTACCAACTGAGCTACGCTGGCCACTGCCAGATGCGAAAAAACAAGATCGTCAAAAGGCGTAGACGATCTTCCGTGACAAAACCGCGGCGATATAAATGTGATTCAGTATAAATCTATATTATTTAATACCATGTAATCACAATAGCAACCCCTGCCTGCGGCAGACAATCCAACTCTTGGCCCAATAATTCCCTTCTAGGGCTTTTTGTCTTCTATTTTCTTTAAAATTCTTTTAATAGCTCTACTATTCTTTATAAAATCGCTGCGCGATTTTATATGACGCGGCTTCGCCGCTAGTGAGCGTTAAGAAAGAACAGCAAAATGGCATGCTTTTTCTTGGGGTTAAGTGATATCCGCCACAATCGAGGTTATTCACAAAAGCTGTTCCCTGTTCTTTCTTTATGCTCACTTATGCACGAGTTTGAGCCGGTTTAGAATCGGATTGCCTGTATGCGATAATGTTTTCAAAGAACTAAAATGTTACATATTCTCAAGTTCTCTGCACTGCACAGTTGACGACATTGCCTGATTCTGTTAGTGAAGTTAGGGACTTTACTTTGTTTCTGAGTTTGTATCCCTTTTGGTATCTAAGGTGCAAGCGATTTTTTTGGTCAACTTTATACCACTATAGGGGACATTAGCACTATGAAACACAAGAATATTCCATTAAATGAACGTGTCATCTTTGCACTGGACGTAGACTCCGGAGAAGAAGCGGAAAAATGGATTGACCTTTTGGGAAATCACATAAATTTTTACAAAGTTGGCCTGCAATTGTTCATAGGGGGGTGGTTTCCTGTTATCAATATGATTACAGAACGTGGCCATAAGGTCATGGTTGACCTCAAAATCTTTGATGTTCCAGAAACAGTCAAACTGGCTCTTAGGCAATTGAAAAACAGAAATATCACCTTTGCCACTGTGCATGGGAATGACCCAATCCTTCGAGCAGCAGTTGCTGAAAAAAACGGGGTTAAGATTCTTTCTGTCACCGTATTGACCAGCTTTGGCGAAGAGGACATGGAGGAAATGGGATTTTCCGGCACAATCGAAGATTTGGTTTTTGTTCGAGCCAAACGTGCTTTGAGACTTGGATGTGACGGCGTTATTTCTTCCGGTCTTGAAGCGCTTCGCCTAAGAGACGCTTTGGGTGACAACTTTCTCATAGTGACTCCCGGTATCAGGCCAGGCAAGAATGTTGAAATCCCCGAAGACGACCAGCAACGGATTGTGACGGCTCAAGATGCCATAATAAACGGCGCTGATTATGTGGTTGTTGGTCGCCCTATCAGCAGAGCAAAGGATCCTATTGCTGTGGTAGAATCCATGCAAAGTGAAATCCGAAAAGGCCTGGCTTCATAATTCCTTCCTTTTTGTCCCTGCCTCATTTCCAATAAACACCAAAGGTTGAATTCAATCAAAAAAGTCTTCTTATACCAATCCCTCACTACAAACAATTCTGGAGTAATTTTGGGACTAGCTTTCCCAGGTCTCGATCAGTAAAGAAAACCGGGGTCAAGCTGCCTTTTCGTAGATGAGGGCTCCGCTTATTTCCCACGGTTCAAGATCGTAATCTTCTGCTAAGTCCTGTACTGACTCACCAGCGTCGATTCGGTCAGATATTATCGCTGTGGAGATACCTTTTCTTTCAATTACTGGTCGTCCAAACGAAACATGTGGGTCAATGACGACCAACCTGAAGGCACGGTTTAGGGAAACCTCGTTTGGCACAGGAAACCTACGGGAGAAAGGATAAAGGCGTATTGGCAACTTTTTGGTGCCCCAGTCAATCCTTTCTAAGTAATCCTCCAAGAGTGTCTTCATAGCTAGCTGTCCAGATTTAGACAGATTAATCAACTCGCCATACTTGTCGAGAAATAGGTCCCCCGCTGCGGACGTCAGTCTGAGCTGCCAAGTGACGTGATAATAAGCGCATGGTTATTCAGGTACCACCGTATCAGGTCATTTCGCAGGCATATAGTTCGTAGGTGTCAAACCTCCAACTTTTTTGCCTAAAACCAGGCAGGATTTGCCTACCATCATTTCTGCCCGCCGAGTATTGCCTGCCTTATTCGACAAATCGAAGCCAAAGACGACATACAAGATGACCCCATACCATACTATGTTGTTGGCATAAAAAAATATCTATTGACGGGGTTATCCCGGTGGTGTATTAGTACTGCTACTGACAGTATTCTGCTAAAAGTATAATTCCTGGAGGCTTCCATGGCAAACCCATTTCGTTTTGGGCAGGTAGTTGGCGGTGATTTGTTTTGCAATCGAACATCTGAAATCAAACGGATAACCCACGACCTGGCAGGCGGGCAGAGCATCGTCTTGTACAGCCCGCGCCGGTACGGAAAAACCTCTCTTTTACAAGCCGTATCAGAGAAACTCAAAGCTAACAAAATCCTGTACGGGCACATGGACTTCTTTGCCACGAACTCTAAAGAGAAGGTCGTCCAGGCCGTATCACGTACGGCCGCCCAGGTCATTATTGATGACCTGAAAAGCATAGAAAAGTTCATAAAAAGGGCTGCCCGGTTTTTCACACGGACCAGGTTTGGCGTGCGGTTCGAACCGGGTGACAGCGGGTCCTTTACCATTTGGCCGGAACTATCGCCTCAAAGTAGCTCCTTCGACAGCCTCTCAGATGCGCTTGCGGGTTTGAACTCTTATCTTAAGAAGACCAAGAAGCGAGCGGCCATTGTCTTTGACGAGTTTCAACAGGTCCTGCGGGTCAATAGCAACTTCGAAGCTGAATTTCGTGCCATTATTCAGCAGCAAGACCGGATTGCGTTCGCTTTTCTGGGAAGCCGTATGCACTTACTTCAAGACATATTCAGCAATGAGAGCCGACCGTTTTATAATTCGGCCAAACTTATTGAGTTAGGGCCAATCGCTCTGGAGGATCTCACAAAATTCATAAAAGCTCGCTTCAAGAAGATTGGGGTTTCGATCTCTGGCGAGGTGGCTTTGGGAATTGCCACTCGGGCAAAGGGGCATCCAGACTACGCTCAACGCGTCTGCAGCCACATATTCGATGTCCTTGAGTCCAACAGAGTGACAGAAGAAGTTGTTAAGGCAGGCATGTCACGCATGCTTGTATCTCTGACGGCTTCGTTTGCGGGGGTTTTTGAGGAGTTACCATTACGGGAAAGTCAGGTCATGACCATCCTGACTGAACAAGGCCCAATAGCAACTTTTCCAAGTAAGATTCTTCAGCAATATGACATGGGGGCCCCTGCCCTGCACAAGGCCCTTGCCAACCTGGTAAAAAAGGATCTGGTGCGCAGGGGGCAAGACAAAAAATACTTCATAACAGACAACTTCCTGGCTGAATGGATCAAGGAAGTATTGAAAAGTGGTGGAGAACCTAACATTTCGGAAATTCTATAACTCCTTGAATTCACAGAGTTTCTAATGGCATCTTGTCTGTGCCACCTATTCAGGCATTCCAAAGGAAGCTTGTCCAGCTCTCCCTCCAATCCCCTTGCATCGATTGCAGTCCCAGGATCAACATGGTAATCGGGCTTAAGTGGCCCGCTGTCAAACCTCCGACTTTTTTGCCCGGCACCAGGCAGGATTTGCCTACCATTCGAAATGAGTCAAGCGGGAGTTGTCTATTCAGTGTGGAGACTCTTGAGCAATGCCGTGGGAGTATAGACATCAACATTTAATTTGCCCTCATAGTGTTTCACATTCCATGAAACAAATGCTTCTATTAAATCCCCATGATATTCAACACAACCAGCTATCAGAGCGTCACCAAAGGACATTTTTTTGAGAAGCTGTGCAAATACTGTATTGATATTGATGATCAGATTTTCGTCAGAATATGTACCAAAAAGAATCTGTTTTAACTGGAACCTTTTCTTAAAACCCCCATAGAGATGCAAAAGTGATTCCGAGCTAAGGTTGAATGACAAAATGCCGCATAGTTCCAGTAAGTTGTAAATCGATGTAAAACCAATTATTCCTTTCTCTTTAACCAAATCCAAAAAACGATCGTTCTCAATTATATTTTTGTCATCTCTATATCGTAGGTTTCGAACAAAGATATCGGTATCAATGAACACTTTCATAGGGCTACTGTCTTTTCCGGCAATGTCTCATCGCTTCATCAGCAGAAGGCCACTGGGGTGTCGATTCGGCCAACTCCAGTTCAATTTTGCGCCAATTTACCTTAAAGGGAAAGGGCTTGTTTTTTTGCAAAGATACGGTCATTGAATTGAATAGGGTTAGATTATCCAATTCATCTGATTCCAAAAGAAAGCTTTCCAGTTTTTTTCTGACAAGAAAACTCTTTGAAACCCCCTTCTTGTTCGCTATCAATTCCAACTGATTATAAAGATTTGAATCTAATTTGACAGAAAGAGTTTTTTTCATTTCCCGACTCCGTAATACCATTTTTAATAATCGTATTACATTAATTCGGTTGTGTCAACTCGAAAAAAAATCCATGTGTCAAAGCAGATTAATTCCACCGATGCCGCGGATCGACGAAGCTGAGAATGTCAAAGTTTCACGGACTTGCTCCCACTTGCCATAACTTGGCCATAAAGCCAATGCCAAATCTGAAGAGAAGAGAGCATGAACCCCGACGCAGTAGACCCAATTCACTCGCCTGCTCCCTTTGGTCGATAGGGCCCAAAGAACTCGCTGAGATGACAACTCTTTGGCCTAATTTTTTGAGAGGGAAAAATCAGGCCAACAACTCAGTCCGCCGATGGTGGACAATATTGCCCCTGCAATTCCAAGCCTGGAACATGGGCTTCCTGAAATTGATTCAAAAACGCGATGTTGAAATGATGATGATTTGCGGCGTTCGCCTTGTAAACAGTTCCCGCGACAGCGGGATGGCAGTTTGAACAGATTTCCCCTCCCTGCCCTGCCTGCCCCGTAGGCACTATCGTACTGGGGTGGAATGTTTACCCCGTGAAATGCGAAGCATATTTCCCTGGGGCGCAGCCTATTCCTCCGGGGTCAGGAAATCTGCTCAAAAAAACTCTGTGACTCCGCGGGCTCTGTGAGAGATTGAGAAGTTATGCATAGTCAGGAACAACTCTTAAGCATTCAAGAAGTTAGTGACCGGCTCAAGGTACCCAAACCCTCGTTGCGGTTCTGGGAAAAGGAACTGGCCGGCATCATGGTTCCTCTTAGCAGCAACGGTGGACAGAGGAAGGTCTTAGATGGCTTCAAGACGAATGGGTGATGGAAGAGGAAGTGGGCGGAGCATAACAAATATCCAATTTTTCTTACAACAATAGCTCATCCAATTTTGCCAAGGGCGAGCGATAACCCGTGCCAATCAACTCCCTCAAAAAGCGGTTGCCTTCAGCTAGTGTGATATGCTCTTTCTTCGCTAGCATCGCCAAGATGCCAATCGTACCAGTGTGAGAAATACCCAATTTTCTGCACCACTGCCTTGCATCTTTATCATCGGTTGCAAGCCTATACCCTCTTTCTATGGCCACGGCCAGACATGATGCCTCGCCTTGACCCAAGCGGGGCGTCAGTCTGCGGAAGTGTACCAGTTCAGGGGACGTCAGAGCCACGTTCTTTAGCCATTCCCAATCGCAAGGAGGAATCCTCCCGATAGTCACGCCGGCTTGCATTTCGCGAAACACATGCTCGGTTGTCACCACTTCCTCGAGAAAAGCCTTGCGCACCAAGTCAGGTCGTCGAAGTGTTGAGAAATTGGACAGAATTGTGTTATCCAGCAGGATGGTCACGGCTGCCCGCTTTTTTCTGACTCAACGTTCCAGGCTTCAATAGCGGCCATCTCAGCCCTGGCTTCTTCGACAGTATCTGGGCCAATGCGTAGGGGGATACCTTGAGCGATAAATCGTTCCTGCAACTCGAGACGGTGCATCCCCAAGAGGTCAGCAGCTTTGCTTAAATTAATCTCCTCATCCAGGTATGCTCCAATAACTACGGACCAACGCAAGTTTGCCTGCCGCTTGAGCATCTCTTCGAGTGCCTGGTCAACCATTTCCGGCTGGTACCGCCTGAGTTTCGATAGTTGCTCCAGAGTCCAGGCCTGAACAGCCATATCACCAACCTCCTTCTCAGTGTTAGCCGCCTGCCTTTGACTTGACTGGCAGAGTGAGTACGGTTGTTGATAAGAATCCACTTTCGCTTGGGTGTTATAAGAATTCCGAGCTTTTAGATTAGTCTACAAACATGTCCGGGTCAAGGATTTTCTCTGTCGCTGAATGCAAATCCATCTAACCTGCAACAAGCTGAAAAGAAAATCTATCAAATCCTGTAAATCCTGTCTAAAAAAGGGTGATAATTCAGATTCAAACAGAATTGATCTTCTCGCCAACAGGGTAGCAGAGGTTGTGAGGGCGGAGGTTTATCGATTTTTTGAAAGACAAGATGAATGAAGAAGGATTACACATCTACCGCGCCTTCAGAACAAGCGGCTGGGGGTGCTATGGCTATTTTACAGGTCAAAGTGCTTTAGAGCATTGAGCCTGTCCTTAGCCATCTGCTGTCAGAGCGGTGGTCTATGTTCCTGGTTTTTCATGTTGGCGCCTTTTTTTATGGTCCTTCCACAAAGTAACAAGAATAGAAGCAACAATAAGAATACCAAATCACCCCTTGGCGCGGCCCGATTTCGTTTCGGGCTACATTAATGCTTCAAGGCCTTTTCGTTCCACTATGTCTAATAACTTTTTTGATGCACCAGTCGGCCGCTTATTGCCTTGTTCCCATTTTTGTACAGTAGATGGGCTAATATTAAAGATACATGCAAGTGCTGCCTGACTCAATTTTAATTGCTTTCTAATTGAAACAATTTTTTCTGGTGTATATTCTTTAACTTCAGGTAAGCATAAACTTTGTATATTTTTCATCGTAATTTCATCTATTAAACCAGTATCATTTAGGTCGGTAACAGTGTTGACGATTGATTCTGCGATGGTAGTTCTCATGATTTCACCTCCATAATATTGCCTTTTTCGATAGCCATATTAAGTTTTTCATTTGAAAGTGACAGCAACACCTTTGCTAATTCCTTGAAGGCGTGAAGTTCTTTGGATGTGAGATTTGATTTTTCGTTCTTTGCAAAGCCATGAACAAAAAATGCTCTGTCAGCCTGCTTGTAACAAATAATTGTTCTTCCACTTCCACTTTTCCCTTTACCTTGAAAACGAATGCGCTTTTTTATGACATGGCCACCCAGATCTGCTTCAAAATCGCCATTTTCAACTTCATTCAATGCTTTTGCAAGCTCAATGTCTGGTATATTTTGCTTTTTTGCCCATTTTGCAAAATGTTTGGTCATTAATTTCTTCATGTTTCCACTGTAACACCGAGTGATATAATTGTCAATGCCGTCAAAATGAATATTTTGTTGACTCCTCACTCTGTTTCGGCCCTTCGCAAAAAGATATCTACTTGAATTAATTCATGAAATATTCACTCGGGGGTTTGGCATTGCCGTATTTCAAGGTGAAGTTGTAGTCGGATGAAATGCATCGATTCAGTTTGATCCACAGATTTCGCAGATTACCCCAGTACCATCTGCCAGAGCTACCCCGGAGGAATAGGCTTCGCATTCCACGGGGCAGGCGGGGCAGGCACGGATTACATCAAAGGCTATCAGAAACGGAAACCCAGAACAACTTGATATTTCAGAGCGTTATGACATGAGAGAAGATGTAACTCAAGGGGCAGAGCTGTCTCTCCATCAGTGATGGTGCTCGGGTTTCTTAAGCGCGTCAAAATTGACGAACATTGAAAATATGAGATCACCACAACAATTTTTGAGTATCCAGGAAGTCAGCAAACGG
>JAQYWL010000409.1 GCA_030145035.1 Desulfobacteria bacterium
CATTAGACTCAAAATGGCTCTTTGGCAAATGGACGGTTCCTTGGGGGTTTAAAAAGCCCTTTCTGGGGGGTGTGTGCATCGGAATATATCCGGGCCAGTATTATGATGAGGAAACAGGACTGCACTATAACTACTACAGATACTTCGATCCTCAGACGGGGAGGTATTTGAGGGCGGATCCTTTGAGCCTGGCACAAGTAGAAATAGCCAGACGATCGGCTCGACTGTCTTTTGAAGCCCTTTTAGTCAGCAATGTAATTTTTCAATATGGCTTATCTAATCCACAAGCGCTAAACGTCTACGCCTATTGTCAAAACAAGCCTATTGATTGGGCGGATCCAACGGGCTTAATGGGCCTTGCTCTTGATGCGGGTGGTGGTTATGGAACCGGCTGGGGACAAAATGACCCAGGAGCCCAAGGAGCATCCGCAGGGACGGGGATTTATATTGGAGCAAAGAAAGGCGGTTATGCGGAGATAGGTGGCTTTACATATCAGTCACAGGGAAAAACCCCAGGTGCAAGGCTTGGTTTAGGGCTCAATCTGACCATCTACTTTACAGATGCAGAAAAGTTTTTCAAAGGGACAGCCAAATATACTTCCATGACTCTCGGTCCAGTGACTCTTATTAGCCATGAAGATCCGTGTGGTGAAAAGACTGGCTGGACGATAAGTTTATTGGGGAAGGGTTTTGGTCTAACTTGGTTCGAAGAGGGAATTTCCCAGGTGCTATCGTCAGCACTTCAATGATACTTAGTGGTTAGCAACGGAGATTACGAAGAATTTTTTGGATTGGATTATTATGTCACATCTGGACATCTTAAAGCCCATAAGGATGTTTGGCTATTTCTTTATCGGCGTGGGAGTTGCAGGCTTTCTAATGCATTTTGCGGCACTTAATGATGCAAGGTACTCGGCAGGTTTTCAACTTTTTGTGGTGGTGCTCTCTCTTTTGCATATTCTTATTGGGCTTGGAGTGATTCTCAAAAAGAATTGGGGGTTTCATATCTTTAAATTCTACCTCCATTTATTATACCTTGCCATTCCTATAGGTACCTATGTTGCTATTAAGACTTTACAGTATATTAGAACCAATAACATTGAGAGATATTTCAGATAGGAGAGAATGGGTACGGCCACAAAGCAAGGTAACTTTTGGATCCAAATATTAGGCGGCTGAAAACTTCTTCTTTGATCGCCTTTCCTTTTTAAGGGACGGGGTGGCCGGGGGACAAGGGCTTATGGCTGTCAGATAATCAGTCAACGTTATGTAAGAGGACGCAAGATCCGTGACAGTATGATTTTACTGGCACGGATCTTTTGCTTTAACCGATTACATAACGTTGATTATCAGATGGCCAGAAGCCTGGGAGGGCGGGGCTATTGAATGAGTCCGGCTGCGCGCGCAGGCAGCGGAAGCCCCGCAGGGGCTGCAGCCCGAGCACGCAGACGCATCCGCCTTTAAATCTCATCAGGCAATAGCCGTGCTCCGTGGATGACAGCAACGACGTCGATCTGGTCCTGTTTGATCCGGTAAATGATCCGATAGGGCTTTTCAATCAGCTCTCGGATATCTTCGGCGTCATATTCTGGCACCTTGCGGCCAGAAAAGGGATGGTCGGCGATTTGTTCGGAACGGCGGGTGATTTTATCTGCCATTCGTTTGGCATAGGTAGGCGAGTTGAGGGCAATGTATTCGTAGATGTTAACCAGGTGTTCGATGGCGTTCTGCGTCCAGTAGACCTTCATGCCGGTAAACCAAATTGTTTGCGCACTTCTTTGACATCCACCGTACGGTCGGCATCGCTGTCTTTGATCCCCGCCTCGATAGCCTGCCGGACATAGATCCGGTACATCAAATCGTCCCATGTCGCCGCATCCGGTAAATTATCTAAAAGCCGATGGGCTTCTTGTTTGATGTTTTGGGTCTGCATGTTTAATCCTCCTCTAAGTTTGAAAGGCTCTATTGCAAGACATTATTAAACAAAATTTGATGGTTGTAAAGATGACCAAACGGCCTGAGCCCTAGCACGCAGAGGCAACTTTTTATTTTTCAGCACCCTTAAGAAACATGTCAATGCTCTTGAGTAGGACCTTTTGTTGGGCTGGAGGAAGGGACTCTATTTTTTTCATCCTTCGAATGATCTTCAGGTTTGCTTTATTTCCTTCGTTCTTAGATGCTTTGATGCCAAGAAGCTCATCTGTAGTTATCCCAAGCGCTTTAGCAAATCTGATAATCATCTCATAGTGCGGCCGCAACCTGTCCCTTTCATAATCTGAAACAAGTACCTGAGTAATACCGATTGTTTTAGCCAGCTCGACTTGCGTATATCCTTTTTCCTTGCGCAACCTTCCAATCCTCTGGCCGAGGGACTCTTTGCCCAAATTCAATGGTGGCAATTTCAATTTAGATACCTGTGGCATAATGTTTAACATTATAGCACTGCCTTTGAAGAGGGCTTTAATATTTTCCTTGACATATAATGTATGATGCAGTATTGCAATGATGCAATAAAAAAATTCATTTTTTTATCATTTTTCACTTGACAGGTTTTTTGAGGGGGCGATTTTCGACAGAAAAAAGGGCCATCAACCAGGGGTCTTTGGCCGGACGAGGTTGATGGCCTCAGAAAGCATCCCAGGGGGCATCCCCCGGAACGGCTTTCTTTTTTTATCGCATCTCCCCGTAAAGATCAACCCGCCTTCGGGGCCCCCTCCTTCGGCGGGCAATGTATGAAAGGAGGTGATGAGCTTGGATCAACACAGTCTTGAGACCACGGACATCTTTAGAGGGGCGTTTTTTCTGTGCAAGGGCAGTGATCTGAGTGAGATCCGGTTCAGGAACAACGGCAAGCGGATAGCCTCGTTTTTGATCACGGGCAAGGATCTGGACAAGCTGGACAGGGATTACCGGGCGGGTAAGGCACTGGTGAATCCCCTGCAGTTTAGAGAGTCGCTCAACATTTTAAGGGACATTCTCTTTGACAGACTTCGCCAACACGAGAGGAGAACGAGAGATGACAATAGAAAAAGAAACCATCAAGGCCATCAAGCAAAGCGTTGACCTGGTACCCCTGATCCAATCCAGGGGTATCTCTTTAAGAAAGAACGGCAAAAGCTACTTTGGTCTTTGTCCCTTCCACAATGACACCAACCCTTCTTTATCTGTAAATCCATCGAAGAACTTATGGCAGTGCTTTGGCTGCGGTATTGGTGGTGACGTGATCCGGTTTATAGAGCTTTACGACAATGTCGGCTTCAAAGATGCTGTCAAAATCCTGTCCGACAATGGCCTTAAACCCGCAAAGACAACCCACCACAAACAACCTACAACCCACCTATCGGTTAAAGAGTGCAAGCTCCTGAGTAAAGTCGTCTCCTATTACCAGCACACCCTTACCCAGGACAGCCGAGGTATCAAGTACCTCAAGCATGAGCGGGGTATTACGGACAACCAGTCATTGAAAGACTTTTGTGTGGGTTATGTGAACGGCACGCTCACTGAGATCCTTCCAGCAGATGAGGACGTGATAAAGGCTCTCAAGAAGCTCGGCATCCTGAACACCAAAGGCCATGAGATCTTTTACAACTGCGTGGTGTTCCCGCTTTACAGTTCAAGCGGTTCCATTGTGAACCTCTATGGCCGCAACATTGATGAGGGCAACGGTGTAAGCCACCTATATCTTCCTGGTCCCCGCACAGGCATAGTGAATCGCCATGCCGTTAAAAGATCACAATCGATCATCCTTACAGAATCCATCATCGACGCCCTTACCCTGTACGACCAGGGCTTCAAGAACGTGATCCCCATCTACGGTGTAAACGGCTTGATTGATGACCACCTTTCTTTATTTTATCGCCGCATCAAAGAGGCCTACCTTGTCTTTGATGCAGATGAGGCAGGCCGCAAGGCCACGGAGGCTGTCTGTTTACGATTAAAGGAAAAGGGGATTGCCGGTTATCCAGTGGGTCTCCCGGTAAAGGATGTCAACATCTACTTTAAACGTCACACGCCCGAAGAGTTTGAGGCGCTTCTCAAAGAAGCCAATCCCAAGTCCCTTGAGCAGTCGGATAAGGTCACAAAACGATCCCAGAGCCTGTATAAGGAGACACAGCACGGCTTTATGGTGGGATATGGAGACCGGCAATACGAGATCAAGGGTATCCAGCGGGGCGATACCCAGCTCAAGGTGACCATCAAGGCATCCAAAGACGTTACAGGTTCCCTTCCCTTTGAGCTATCCACCATTGACCTTTACTCCTCGCGGTCTCGTGTCTGGTTCTCAAAACTATGTGCCGATCTTTTTGGGGCATCGGAGGAACTGGTCAAGGAGGACCTGGGGAAAATCCTTAACCTGGTTGAAGATTACCGGCCAAAGGAGAAAAAGAAAGGTGTAGCCGAGGCAACCAAAGAGGAGAAGGCGGAGTCCCTCAGGTTGCTCAAAAACCCTGAAATGTTCGCAGAGATCCTTTCAGATATGGAGACGCTGGGTGTAACTGGTGAGGAGACCAACAAGCTTACAGGGTATCTGGCCGCCGTATCTCGTAAGCTTGATGAACCCCTCTCCGTGCTGATCCAGTCCAGAAGCGCTGCCGGCAAGTCCACGCTCCAGGATGCCGTATTATCCCTGGTGCCGGATGAGGACTTCGTCAAATACACCCGGATCACAGACCAGGCCCTGTTTTACAAGGACGAGGACTCCCTGGTCCACAAGATCCTTGCTATTGAAGAGGAAGAAGGCATGGGAGGGGCGGCTTACTCTATCCGCAATATCCAGTCATCGAAAAAGATCACCGTGGCGGCCACAGGCAAGGACCCAGGTACCGGCAAGATGAGAACGGAGGAGTACACGGTCAAAGGCCCGGTGGCTGTCATGATCACCACCACCGCAGCAGAGCTTGAGGGTGAGACGGCAAGCCGCTTTCTCTTCCTCACCATTGATGAATCCTCTCAAATGACAGAGGCCATCCATAAGATGCAGCGGGAAGCAGAAACTCTTCAGGGACTGATCAAAAAGAAGAAGTCCGAGAAAATTATCAAAAAACACCACACCGCACAACGCCTTTTAAAACCCCTTCACGTGGTCAATCCCTTTACAAATTACCTCTCCTACCCCAACCGTTCCCTGAGAACCAGGAGAGATCATAAAAAGTACCTTGGTCTGATCCGTGCCATTGCCTTCCTGTATCAGTACCAGAGAAAGATCAGATCCGTGGATGTGAAAGGCGAGCCCGTGGAGTACATCGAGGTTACCCTGGATGATATCGAAAAGGCCAACAAGCTTGCCAACGAGGTCCTGGGCCAGAGCTTAGATGAGTTGGCCAAGCCATCCCGTACACTGCTTTCTGCAATATACAAGATGGTCAAAGGCATAGCAGATAAGCAAAACATCTCCATAGACCAGGTATATTTTACCCGCCGGGATGTGCGTGAATACACCGGCTGGACAGACTGGCAGGTAAAGACCCATATCAAGCAACTGGAGGAGCTGGAGTATCTTCATGTGCAGATCGGAGCCCAGGGCAAGAGATACTCTTATGCCCTTAACTATCGGGGCCAGAGGGAAGACAGCAACAAGTGTTATCTTGATCTTACCCCTATGGAAGAGATCAAAAGGCTTATGAAACAAGAAAAAGACGACAAGCAGGAGGGGACTTGAGCAAACCTGGTGGGCATTTTGGAGTACTTGGTGGGCATTTTGGCAACTTGTAGGGTACTTGGTGGTTTTGAAAAACAGGGTTAAGTCGCTGCTGTTAAAGGAAAAAAGCAACTAGTTGGTGGTGAAGGCGGGAAAACAAGGGGCAGGGAGAGGGGGTGTCATAGTATTGGATGTCGTCGTAACCATAGCTGAGTTCAAGAATCAGCTGAAGTCACAGGGATATGCTGCATCCACCATCGAAGGATACAGCAAGAACCTTGACCTGTTCAGACGCTACCTTGAAGAGCGGCATATTAACGACATCAGGAGAGTCAATCATCAGTTCATCTTGGATTACCAGGAAAAGGTGATGTCAGAGTCCATTGCCATGGAGAGCAAGGCGCTTAAGATCCGGCCCCTAAAGAGGCTGTTTGAATATCTTGTAGAGACCCACAGGCTCTTGATTAATCCTACGGAAGGCATTGTTGAGACATGCCGCAGGAGCCGCAAAATCGGTCCGGTGCTGATCTTAGAGGAAGTCAAAAGGCTTCTCGATCAACCCAACCTCTCCTTGAGAACCCATATCAGGGACCGTGCCATTATGGAGGCGCTGTACTCTACCGGCATTAGGCTTGATGAACTCTTAAGCCTTGAGGTCTATCACGTGGATCTCAAAGACAAGGTACTTTACATCCGCAAAGGCAAGGGCAAAAAACAGCGCGTGGTCCCACTAGGAAAAAACGCTATTAAATACCTCAAGGAATACCTGGCAAAGATCCGCCCCTGGCATGCAAGGAAGAACCCAAGACAAAGACGGTTGTTTTTGAACCACTCAGGCCTTGCCATGACTTCAGCAAATGTTCAGTACCTCATCAGAAAATATCGCATTGATGCAGGGATAAACAAAACGGTATCGCCACACACTTTGAGAAGGACCTGTGCCACCCATCTGCTTCAAAATGGCGCTGATATCCGATACATCCAAAAATTGCTTGGCCACAAACATCTAAAGACGACCCAGGCATACACAAAAGTCATGCCCGTAGAAGTTAAAAACACCCACGACAAAACTCATCCGGGAAAGGACCTGTGAAGATAAAAGATCTCATCCTTGCATACCTGAAACACCTCAAAGCCCTTGGTCGGTCGTATTACACCATCAGAGGCGCAAAGTATGGGCTGCGTCAGTTTGCCCGCTTCCTGGAATCCGAACAGGCCCAGGACATTGAGGACCTTACCGATGAACTGTTGCCCGAATACCAACAAGAGTTGGCTTTTTCTTTAACCGCCAAAGGCAAATCGCTGAGCCTGCGCACCCAAGCCCAGCTTTTAGGTGTGGTCAAAGGGTTCACCCGATTCTTGAAAGACAAGGATTATGTGATCCATGATCCCGGCGAGGCGATCAAGCTGCCCAGAAAACCCAAACGTCTGCCCAAAGTCATCTTAAGTCCAAAGGAAGTAAAGCGCCTGTTGAATGCTGCTGATATGCACACTAACCGGGGATATCGCAACCGGATCATCCTTGAGATACTTTACGATACGGCCATCAGACGAGCAGAGGTCAGTAATATCAAACTTACAGATCTTGATTTTGATGCCGGTTACATCCACATCCGCGGCAAAGGGGACAAAGATCGGGTCGTTCCTTTGAGTAAGCGAGTTTGCGGGTTGGTCAGAAATTATATCTTGATGGTCCGTCCGGCATTTTTGCAAGGCAAGGATCCCGGCCATTTGATTTTAAACCGATGGGGCCAGCAAATGGACCCGAATGCCATATGGGCTGTAGTCAAGCGATGCGCTTATCTTGCAGGCATCAAGAAAAACGTCTCAACCCACACGTTCCGCCACACCTGCGCAACCCACATGCTGAAAAACGGCGCCCCAGTCCGCCATCTTCAAGAAATGCTCGGCCATGAATCCTTAGAATCCACACAGATCTATACCCACGTCACGATAAACGATCTTAAAGAGATCCACGCCAAGTACCACCCCGGTGAGACCATGGACGACAAGCCCAGGAAATAAGGCATACCCAGGTGTGGAGCCAAAGGAGATCGTCAATGGTAGACCAAATCAGAAGCTCATATAGAATGCGGATGGGTCTTCGGCTGCGGGCTTCAGCCCCTGCGGGTCTTCCGCTGCCGCATCCTCAGCCCCGCCTTATTTGATATCCCCCGCCCTCCCATGCTCCGGGCTGCCTTCACCGCCTTAAGGGCACTCCGGTCAGTCCACCCTGAGCCTGCCGAAGGGCTCCACATTGCGGCAAGTCGCTTCGCTCGGCACATCTGATAATGGCGCCATTATCAGACGTGGCCTACAGGCACGCAACCTGCAATTAAAAAGAAGCAGGCCGCATGCCTTCCGGCTCCCCTCGCTCAGATAGACATAACACGTCTATTATGTCTCCTTGCCGCAACGCTCCGCTCCCTTCGCCCCCAGCGCCACCTCCGGCAGCACTCCCCATGCCCGTCCGCCCCCAAGGGGCTCCCCTCTTCCTCCTCCCAAGAACGGTTAAAAGAAAAAACCTTTTTTCCTTTAACTGCAATATCTTCTTGATTTATCAGGAAGATACCATTAGACTCAAAATGGCTCTTTGGCAAATGGACGGTTCCTTGGGGGTTTAAAAAGCCCTTTCTGGGGGGTGTGTGCATCGGAATATATCCGGGCCAGTATTATGATGAGGAAACAGGGCTGCATTATAATTACTTCAGGTATTATGATCCAATGACGGGGAGGTATTTGACTCCGGATCCTTCTCACCGCTTAGGCGAAAGCACTCTATTCTTGTCTCGTCTGTTACTGGAATCTCCGCAAGACCTGCACGATTACGTATATGTGGCAAATAGTCCTGCAAATTTCTTCGATCCGTTTGGCCTGGCGAGATGGAAGGGATATGTTACCGTACATTCTGGCGGAGAGGTCTTTGGTGGTGGCGTGTTAATCGGGGCCTTTGAGTCTGAGGTCCATGAGGGGAAAAAGGCCACTGTTGTAGTAGTAGGTGTAATGGGAGGCGTGACTGCTGGTGTGCCTGTGTCAGTTACAACAGGTGAAATAACGTTGGTAACGCCTGGGGCACCTGATCCAAGTGATTTTTTTGGAGCAATATCCTACGTCTCTGCTAACGCTGGGTTGGCACGAACTGGTGGTGCCTCCTACGTAGAAATTGGCGAAGCAAAGGCGGAGGATATTTTCTCGTTCCAATATGGCTTTGATGCAGCTACAAGCGGATATGTGGGATGGTCATTTGTAGTAGGTAAGCAGTTCTATGAGGCAGGAGATGTAAAAGGGGATCCATGCAAGTAGATATGGTTTCAAATCTCGCAAAGGTTATCATGCCTTTATTGGTAGGACTTCTTTTTGTAATAAGTTACTTGTTTGCGAATAAGAATGAATTCTTTCAATTTATTGCCTATTTCCCAAGAAGACGAGAGGGAAGTATAAAGATCGGCTCACTGATTTTTGGGATTGTTTTCATCCTTGTGGCACTCTATAATTTTCTAAGACACTATTAAAGCCAGGCAGGGCTCGCTTGAAGAACAGAAAGCCCACAAAAAGCCTTCTTCCTTTAAAGGGTAGGCTTATGGCTGTCAGATAATCAATCAACGTTATGTAAGAAGACCCAAGATCCGTGACAGCATGTGTGCTGGCGCGGCTTTTTTGCTTTGCCGATTATATAACATGGATTATCAGATGGCCAGAAGCCCGGGTGGGTGGGCTAAAAATAGGCGGGCTGGAGGATGTGGCCGTGGAAGACGCCGGATGCGGCTGAAGCCCGCAGCCGAAGCCCCACCATTTTTATTTACGGGTTACCTTCTTTACAAAAGTCCTGAAAGGGGGTCAAGTCTCCGTTTGACTCTTAGTCGAGAAAGTACAAAACATGGGGGGCTTCATTCTTGACAGATTTCGGTGTAACGTGAAGGATGAAGACCTAGCCCCAAGTTAGTGGAATCTCTATTGCATTGTCCACAATCTCCTGAAGGTTCATCGGTATAGCCCGGGTTTCGCATAGCCATGTTGGATATGTAACGGCGGGTAAATGAATCGAAGCATAATAGAGACAGGCCCAACAAGCAGCACATACAAACAGCAACCCTTCCTATCCACAATAGCTGAAATGAACTACCCCGCAGCAAGCCGCGGGGTATCAAAATAAGTGTTTTATCTTTTCTATCGCAGCAAGCTGCGGGGAATTAAACCCTACAGATTTCGCATCGCCCTTCAAGTGATTAGAGTAATCCGTATAATCTGCGAAATCTGTGGATTAAACAATGCAATTCAAAATTGGCCCAAGGGAAGGTTGTCGTAAATCTGACTTTTTCTACAGTCTCGTTATGCACTTATAAGAAATTTATTAATGGGAGAAAACAATGACAAAACCATTTGTTAATCAATGGATTGAATTAATTCGACCCATATTCCTTCCTGAAGCAAGTATTGAGGTTGATGAAAGCGATGATATTATTCCCCTAACATGTTCCAAGTGTCAGGGACGAATGCGGATCATCAGCTTTACCCCGTAGTTGTATAGGATGAGGGGAAGATATGGATAACGCATCGGCTTTGATCAGTGGCTGCTTAACTCGGGCATACCCTTTGTTCAACAACGGGGTTTATTGATGACCAAGAAGTGGTCAAGAAAATACTCAAACATCTCGGTTTGTGGCTTGTCAAAGCCAAGCCCGCACCCAGGGCAAATGCCCCACCAATTGATCACCACATAGATTATGCGGAGGCTCAATTTCCGTCCTACGACGACTACAACGTAGACCCTGAATATCCTATCGATACTCACATTCCCTGATTAAAAGCCGGATATTGGAATTCAGATGGAGAGGTTCGTCACATTTGGCTTAAATTGACACCATTCAGCATAATCTCAATCGTTGAAGCCAACTTCCCTCCTTGTTCTCGGATTGTCCACAGGCCCTCCCACAACTGTACAACCCAAAAACGCCATATATTGTGATCCCTTTTTCCTTGATACACAAGGCCAATTCTCCTATACTCACACCGCCCAAAAGCGAGTTCTTATCAATTATTTTCAATAGAATAAGATTTCTCCCTGGCCCCCTTCGGTCTGAGCTCAGGGTCGAAGACAGACCGGGTTGTTGTATGGCGCCGGTTATTATTCTCGTGTAGCGCCAGGGCGGGCGCTACGCTCGAAATGACAACTTTAGTCAGTTCTCGGACAGCCTCCCAGACACAGCGCCGCTTCGCTCTGTCCCGCCATCGCGAGAGAATTCCGGCCGCCGATTTCACTATCACCCTATTATATAAGTAGAGAATGTCATCGTTGTTTTCCGGTATCTGCAAACACCGATGGCAGTGGTCTGCCTCATAGCCGGTATGAGCGCGGAACAACGGAGTTTGCGAGATCGCCCTCGTAACCGCCCCGAGAACGAATAGCGTGGTAACGGGCCACATTTTCAGCTTTCGGAAATTGTGGTGGCTAATGCGGCGAATTGCTCCGATTGCGGAGGCCAACCGGCGCATGCGGGAGGTAAAGGGAACGTTCGGGCAAGCAGGCGCTGTCGTTAAAAGACAGGCCGGGCTGGTCGGATCAAAGTAGCTGGCTGAAAGTAAAGCCTAAAGTTGCCAGTTCCGTAACTTCAAGTCGAGGCTACTTTGGGGAAAATTCCCCTCTATCCCCCTTTTTCAAAGGGGGAGGCTATTGGAATGCCCAGCCCTATTGAGAAGTTACCCAGCTCCCTGCTAATGATGCCTTAAGACAGCCTTTTTGGGGATGGAAACAGTACGTCTGGGGGTGCCGGGGAAACGCGGCTGACTGATGGGGCGGGGTTCAATTGCACTACAGGCGTTTCTTTGCAAAAGCATGGCCTGAGGCGGTCTTCAGATAGCGCTCAAAGTGGTGAGACCGACTAGTTTCTCTTGGCTTGATATCGCTTTTTGCTAAACCGTTTGAGATCCTGCTTTCTGCCGGAAATAAGAGCTTCTTTCTTCGAGCGAGTCCATCTCTTGATCTGGAGCTCCCGGGCTCGGGCTGGTTCGATAGATTCATGTTTTTCAGAGTACACCAGTTGCACCGGGCGCCGTGCAGCCGTATATTTTGCAGCTTTGCCGTTATTATGCGCAAGAACGCGCAGTTCCACGTCCCGGGTCGAGCCGACATAGTAACTGTCATCGGCGCAACGAAGGATGTAAACATAATGATTCATTCCATCCGCACCATTCGCCTCGTATTCTAAGATGGCACCCTATTCCTCTCGGGATGGCCTGCCATGAGCCCTTCGACCGGGCCCTGGCGTATCTGGCTCAGGACTAAGTGCGAGGCTTGAGCGAAGCGGAAGGCGAGTCGATCAATCTGATGCCCTTCGACAGTGCTCAGGACACCATTCGCCTCGTATTCTAAGATGGCACCCTATTCCTCTCGGGATGGCCTGCCATGAGCCCTTCGACCGTGCCCTGGCGTATCTGGCTCAAGACTAAGTGCGAGGCTTGAGCG
>JAQYWL010000153.1 GCA_030145035.1 Desulfobacteria bacterium
AGAATCCTAAAGCAAAAACCTATGTGGGTTCTGATGCCTGTCAAGATTGCCATGAAACCGAATATGAAAACTTTCAGACCTATGCCAAGAAGGCCCACTCTTATGGAAGCATCAAGGTAATGAAAAAGGGTCTCACGGAGGCAGAGTTCCGCAAATGCTTCGAGTGTCACACTACCGGATACAAAAAACCGGGTGGGTTCCGCTCCGAACACGAGACGCCCCACCTCAAGGACGCAGGTTGCGAGGTCTGCCACGGCCCGGGGAGTCTTCATGTTGAAACCAACGAACCAGAAGATATCAAGGGGAGCATGACGGCAAAGGATTGCGAGGTCTGCCACAGTGCAGAACGGGTAGGTGCCTTTCATTACAAGCCCCTGATCCACGGGGGAGCCCACTGACTGGACGTTTCGGAAGGTCTCCAACTCGTTGCAATCGTGGGTTTTTTAGTGGCATTCGACCCGCCTGCCATCGCCTACCGCGGGTGCCCTCGTTAGGTCCGCCTGCCATGAATAAGTCGGCGCGGTTCGGCATGGGTGAACAGGCATTGGCGGGCAGGTTTATGCTAATCACATGGAATGATGGAGTGTTGGAGTACTGGAGTATTGGGTAATGAAAGCCGGAAAAATTATTCTTCTATTCCTTTAAACCCATCACTCCAGTACTCCATTGCTCCAATACTCCAATTGGGGCGAAGCCCCTAAGTTCTGGAGGTGAAGCACATGATAAACTGGATGAATAATCTGCAAAAAAGAACCGCACTTCGCACCAAGATCCTCGTGGCAACGATCCTGGTGGTCGCGGGATTTACCGGGGCATTCCTCTATCAGACCCTGACTTTTCACACGGAGAGCGCCTTGAACCTGGTGGCAGAATCGAGCCAGAGCCTGCTCGAAAACACGTACAGTGCCATCAAATATCCCATGTCAATCGGAGACAGCAAGACCGTTGAGGCGCAACTGAAGGACATCAAAGAACAGATGAAAGGCGTTGAGGTCTATATATCAGACTTTCGCGAGAGGCTCACCTATGCCTCAGAAGAAGACCGCATTCATACCGGCATAAAGCGCTATTTGTGGGAAAAAGAGACCCAAGAAGCCCTTGCCGGTGCAATGAGCACGGGGCTGTCGCCCAAAGAGTTCTTTACGGAAATCAGAGACGAGGAGGCTTTCATGGTCAGCATAAAGCCCCTTTTAAATGAAAGCTCCTGTCATCACTGCCACGGGGCGAGCCAAAAAGTCCTTGGTGCCATGGTTGTCAAACACCCAGTAAAAGAGGTCTATGCCTCTCTCGCTTCAGCCAGAAATCGCCTAATACTCTTTTCTGTTATCGAGATCGTTGGAATTATATTTGTTATCAACTTTCTATTTAGTCGACTGGTAACCCGACGCATTAAAAGCTTGGCGGAAAAGACGGGTCAGGTCTCGGCCGGAGATATCACCGTTGAAGTCCATGATGATTCTCGGGACTCCATTGGAAGGTTAACTCGGCATTTTAACCAGATGATCAAGAACATCCATGATCGTATAGAATACGCCAACAGCCTCAAACTCGGCATCTCAGAGCCTTTTTTTATGGTCGATCCTGATATGAAGCTAACCTATATGAATAATGCCGCTGCCCAACTTGGGGATGTTCGGCCTGATGAGATTCTGGGCAACAAGACCTGTGAACAGGTATTTCAGAGCGATATGTGCCTCACGGGGTGCCCTGTAAGAAAGGCGATGGAAACCGGAGAGGCTACCGTGGGTTGCAGGGTAACTGCAAAAAGCGCTGAAGGAAAAGAAGTTCCCTTCATTGCGAGTAGTGCTGCCCTGAAGGACTCAGCAGGCAAGATCCTGGGTGGGTTTGAGATTATGCGCGATATCTCCAAGGAAGTTGAAGCAGAATCTGTGCTCAGAGACTCTTACCTCAAGGAAGAAGAAGCAAAGAAGAGGTTGCAGGGCCGAGTCGAAAGCCTTTCAGATATCTTGAAGAACGTTGCAGAAGGCGACCTCACGGTGAGGGCTGAAATGAGCGGTGAAGATGATGCAATGGACCAACTGGTCCGGAGAACCAACGAAACCCTCGATCATGTGAAGGAACTCATTAGCCAGACGAAAAAATCCGCCCTTACAGTCGTCATGGGAGTCCGGCACATCTCTGAAGGAAACCTGGAACTGGCCCAGCGCACCCAGCAACAGGCCGCTACCGTGGAAGAGACGAGCGCAACCGTGCAACAACTGGTATCCAGTATTAACCAAAACGCCGCCAATACCCAGCGGGCCGATGCTCTTTCAAAGGAGGCGGTGGCTGTGGCCGTGGAGGGTGGAGAGACAGTTGAAAAGACAACCCAGGCCATGAACGACATGTCGGAAGGTAGCCGCAAGATCGTTGAGATGATGGATTTGATCAACGACATAACCTTTCAGACCAACCTTCTTTCGATCAATGCTGCGGTGGAAGCAGCACGGGCCGGAGAACAGGGGCGGGGGTTTGCTGTTGTCGCCGACGAAGTACGCAGTCTTGCAAAAAGAAGCTCAGAGGCGTCCAAGAATATTCAAGTCCTTGTCCGCAATATCATGGATCAGGTTAATACGGGCAAGGAGTGGGTTGGCCAGCTTGAGAACGGATTTAAGAAGATTGTCGAAACCAGTAAACAGGCTTCCAATTCTCTCAGCGAGGTCTCCTTAGCCACCCAGGAAAGTTCAAGAGGAGTTGAGCAGATTGGCCAGGGAATAAACGAGTTGAATGATGTGATTGCACATAATGCATCATCGGTGGATGAATTGGCGAGTGCTACAGAACAGCTCAATCAAAAAGCCGGCTTGCTACAGTCTATGGCTGAGAAGTTCGCGTTGGGCGATCAGGGCGATATCAAGGTTGAAGAGCTCAGTTTCGAGAAAAGGTTCCAAATACCAAAGAAAAAGAAAGAGAGGCGAGGAACCAAACCGCCTGCTACAAAGCCCTTATATGAGGAGTTGGCTACTCAGTACCCCATTGAAGAAAAACCAGAAGAGATAATAGAAAAAGAGCTGGATGAGGGATTCGAGGAATTCTAATGTCTGAGATTCAGCAACATGTGATCTTTTCAATAAATGAACAAATATATGGTATTGAAATCCTTAAGATAAAAGAGGTCTTCAGTTATCGAAAGATCACACCTCTTCCCAATATGAGAGGGATTATCAAGGGGATCATTAATCTGAGGGGGATTATTCTGCCCGTATTTGATTTGAGGGAGAAGTTTAATCTTCCGGAAACCACATATACCCCTTTCCACATAATCATTGTGATGGAGATATCGGGAAGAGTTATGGGGGTTCTCGTAGATGAGATTTCGGACGTGGTGGGGCTCGTGCCCGAGGAAGTTCAAGCCCCTTCCAATCTTCCTCCTGATGTACAGGCCGAATATATCAAAGGAATTGGGAAAAAAGAACATGAGCTTATCATCCTCTTGGATGTAGATCGGCTTTTGAGTCCTGATGAACTCGAAATCCTGGATGCCACCTGAGATGGTGTGCTCTTATGGTCCCCCTGTCGGAAGCGGAGTTTGAGCTATTCAGACATTTTATCAAAAAACATGTGGGCATTTCGTTTTCTCGCGTAAAGAGGTTGGCTTTACAAAGAAAGTTGGCTTCCAGACTGAGTCACCTGGGGTTAGAATCATATGAGGCGTATTATCGCTACTTGCTCCACGACAAACAAGCCGGACGGGAACTACGGCAACTTATCAATGCGATTACGGTCGGCCAAACCGCATTTTTTAGGCACGCCGAACAGTTTGAGTTTCTGACCAAGGTGGTATTACCTCAAATTGCAACACAGAAGAACACCACCAAGAAGCTGCGTATATGGTCCGCCGGATGCGCCACAGGCCAGGAAGCCTACAGTATTGCTATGGTGGTAAACGAAATGTTTAAAGGGGACAGCAGGTGGGACATTAAGATCCTGGCCAGTGATATCGATACACAGGCCCTTAAATTTGCCTATAGGGGGGTATATCCCGGGGACTGTGTAGAAGATATTCCCTCAGAATATCTCAAAAGATATTTCAAGAAGGGGTTTGGAAAGGATGCAGGATTCTACCTGGTCAGGGAGGCCTTAAGAAAGAACATATTATTTCGCAGGCTCAATTTTATGCACGGTGAATTCCCTTTTAAGAGCCCCGTGGACATTGTTTTCTGTCGGAACGTGATGATATATTTCGATGCAGAGGGGAAAAAAAAGCTCACCGATCATTTTTTCCGCATCCTGGAACGAGACGGATTCCTGTGCCTGGGAGCTTCCGAAACTTTGATCGGTATTGACGAGCGTTTTGCCTCGGTGGGCCATTTCACCTATCAAAAGAAAGGATAGGCGGAAAGGATAGACCCTTGTACCGATTTTACAGCCAGAAGTTCAAGAAAACAGTTATCATGCTCACGGCAGGTGAGTATTTTGCCACTCAAAATGGCGAGGTACTTTACACCGTTGTGGGCTCTTGTATCGCCACCTGCATGTATGACAGGGAAAGAGGAGTGGCCGGGATGAACCATTTTTTACTTCCGGGCATGGTGCATCCTGATGAAATGCTGTCTTGCGACGTGGGCCGATACGGTATGTTCGCTATGGAGCTCTTGATCGGTGAACTTATTAAATTGGGAGCACGGAGAGAAGGGCTTCAGGCCAAGTTATTTGGGGGAGGCGACATATTGACATTTAGAACGAGTGACGGCGATGTAACCGGATCCAATATTCGTTTTGCAAAGAAATTCCTGGAACTGGAAGGTATCCCCATAGTGAAGGAAAATGTGGGAGGGAACGGCGGCAGAAAGATCTTGTTTTTTAGTGATAGTGATCGAGTCCTCTTGAAACGATTTGATGTCAAAAAAGAGCCACGGTTCGTTCAGGAGGAAGACGGTTACAAGAAAAGGGTTTTCCAAAAACGCGTGGAAAAGTCACGAGTGATACTGTTTTAAGAGATGAAACCAATCCGCGTGCTCATTGTTGACGATTCGCCTACCGTGCAATCGGCTCTGACGGGTGTTCTCTCGGGAGCCCCTGATATTGAGGTAGTGGGAACTGCTTCGGATCCCTTTGAGGCAAAGGATTTGATCCTAAAAAAAAGGCCTGATGTAATCACCCTGGACATTGAGATGCCTCGAATGGATGGGATCACCTTTCTGAAACGCCTTATGAGCTTCCGTCCTCTCCCGGTGATCATGATCAGTTCCTATACCCGCGAAAACAGCATACGCACCCTGGAAGCCCTAAATGCCGGGGCTGTTGATTTTGTTGCCAAGGATATGAAGACCGGTTTCAAGAAATTAGAATATGAGATTATCACTAAGGTAAGAGCGGCAGCACAGGCCAGGATCAAACCCTTTGTCGTATTTGGCAAATCCGCAAAGCCTGTACCGAGAGCGAAAATTAGGTCCTCGGACAAGATCATTGCCATCGGGGCCTCAACAGGGGGCCCTCTCGCCATACGCAGAGTGCTGGGGTCGATACCTTCGAATGTGAATGGAATCGTCATGGTCCAGCACATGCCGGCTCGCTTTACAAAGGCATTTGCCCAGCAGTTGGACACATCGTTCCCAATGGAGGTCAAGGAGGCCGAGCACTGGGATCGCCTGGAAAGAGGGAAGGTGCTGGTGGCACCCGGTGGACGGCACCTGGAGGTGGCCCGGGACCATAACGGATATTATGTGCGGGTGCAAGACGACCAACCGGTCAAACAGCAGCGGCCTTCGGTAGATGTCTTGTTCCACTCGGTTGCAAAGACCGCAGCCAGTAGTGCCATAGGCATACTCCTCACAGGGATGGGAACTGATGGGGCCGATGGCTTGCTGGCTATGAAGCAGGCCGGGGCTTTTACCATTGCGCAGGATGAATCCACCTCCGTTGTGTTTGGCATGCCCGGGTCGGCCATCGAACGTGGTGCGGTTGAAGAAGTAGCTGCACTGGATGATATAGCACGTATTGTTCTTTCGAACCTGAAATAAGGATTCCGATTTATAATCTTATGATTCGCTTAATAGGGATAGACTTTTGTTAATTTTGAGAATCTATTTTCAGGTGTCAGGTGTCAGGTGTCAGAAACACAAGAGCTGAAACCTGAACACTGAAACCTGAAACCTGAAACCTGAAACTTGAAACCTGAAACCAAAACGTGATAAAGATTTAGGTCCATATAAGAATTAATCTAAGTACGAATTTATTAAGCGAACGATGAGATAATGGCTAAAGTTTTGGTTATTGACGATAGTCGACTGATTGCCCATGTGGCCAAGACGATTTTAACCAAGCGGGGACATAAGGTCATTTTGGCTGAGGATGGCCTGGCCGGCATACAGGCAGCCAAATCTGAACTGCCTGACTTGATCCTGTTGGATTTGATCATGCCGGTCATGGATGGCTACCAGGTGTGTCAAGAGTTAAAAGAGGAGGAGAGCACCAAGGAGATACCCGTCATTATGCTTACGTCAAAGGCCGAGCCCGCCGACAAGGTAAAGGGCCTGGGGATGGGGGCCTTGGACTACGTGACCAAACCCTTTGACGAAGGCGAGTTGGTGGCCCGTGTGAATATACACTTACGACTCAAGGAGCTCTACGAAACCGTTCAGCAGAAGAATCAGCAGCTCCAGGAGCTGGCCGAGCGAGACGGACTGACGGGCCTGTACAACCACCGATATTTGCATGACCAGTTGTCAAAGGACTTCTTGCGCGCCAGACGGTATCATGAGTCTTTATCCTGCGTTATGTTAGACATAGACCACTTTAAGGAATTCAACGATACTCACGGCCATCAGACGGGTGACGTCGTATTGGTTACCCTGGGACGTGTAATGGAAGACTCGATCAGGGACAGCGATTTGGCCGCCAGATACGGAGGTGAAGAGTTTGCGCTCATTTTGTATCACACTGATGGGCCGGCCGCGTTTCATGTGGCTGAACGCCTCCGGCAGACGGTGGAAGCTCATGAGGTCCATGATAAGGGCAACATGCTGCATATCACTATCAGCTTAGGGATTGCCACATTTCCACACGAGCAAATCAGCGATTCCAAGGAGCTGATTGAATGTGCTGATAAGGCGCTGTATCAGGCCAAGGAAAATGGCCGAAACCGAGTGGAGGTCTATGAATCCTTACAGAGTGCCAGCAAAACAAGAGATCCAAAGGATCAACCAGCTCCAGCGCGATTTTTTCAGCGGACTTATCCACGTGTTTGACCCGCCTTTGCCGGAAGGCGTGCCGGAGCGTCTGAAAAAGATCGTGGCATCTGCCAGGATAGCCAGGGGCGATGTTGTGCTGGATGTGGGTACAGGTACGGGGATATTGGTGCCGCTAATTGAAGAGTATGAGACTGAGGCCATCTTTGCCTGTGATCTTTCGGAGGTCATGCTGGCTCATTTGCAAGAACAGTACCCGTATGCAAAGACCATTGCTTCAGACGTTCGCGACCTTACCCTGCCGGATGAAAGCATCGATGTGGTTTTTCTAAATGCTTGTTATCCAAATATTGTGGACAAACCGAGAAGCTTTGAGAACATAAGCCGGATGATGAAACGAGGCGGCCGCATGGTGATCAGCCATCCCTTGGGAAGATCATTTATCGAATTATTGAAGGAAAAATCACCTTTCCCCCTGGATGACTTTCCGGAAAAATCCGAGGCTGAAACCTTGCTCGATCAGTACGGATTTGACATTACAGACTTTGTTGACGAGCCAAAGCTCTATATTCTAATAGCCACAAGGCGGCACGGACACTGACGGCCCTCGCCGTAGTGAACTCCCATAAGCGCTAAGTTGTTTTGTAAACGTTCACAGGTTACATTTATGCCGTACGGAATTGTTTTGAAAGATGAACGTCGAACATATTAAAAGATGAACGTCGAACATCGAACATCGAACGTCCAACGTCGAATGAAAAACGAATATCCAATACCGAACATTCAACGGCTATTTCTGTTTCTTCATCTTTTCCCATTCAACGTTCGATGTTGGACGTTCGATGTTCGATGTTCATCTTTTTCAGTCCCTCCTAGGCAAAAACAACTTAGCGCTTATGGGGGTAGGAGTGGGTGAGGGGGGATCAACAAATGCCCACAATCTATTGAGTGGTTACCATAACACTTCGGTTCAATCTTGCAACAGGCAAAGTCGGTCTTAATGAAATCGCAATGGATTAAAGAAAAAGGGTGTCAATTCAGCCTATTGAAAAACCGAGTCTAATGTTTTCAAAGAACTAAAATGTTAGGAAAAAGGTTTTGGGGGGCACAGGTTCTGTATTGACAAGCACCATGGGCTCCCATATATTTTCAACCCATGCAAGACAACCACACTTTTGAGAGACATATCGAGGCCCTCACCAGGATCAGCAAGGCGATCACCTCAGACCGGTACATTGAAGACATCCTGCGGCTGGTGGTCACGGTGACTGCCGAGACCATGCATTCAAAGATCTGCTCTCTCTGGCTATTGGATGACAGCGACAATTCCTTTAAGCTGCGTGCAACCCAGAGCATCAGCGAGGATTATCTGAAGGAGCGCTCGTTGAAGATGGGGGAGGGGATAGTGGGCCAGGTCGCTCTGACTCGGAAGTCTCGGTCGGTCCCAAATGTGCTAGAAGAACCCGATTACAAGGAAAAGGAGCTGGCCAAGAAAGAGGGGCTTGTTTCCATGCTAAGTGTCCCGATGGTGGTCAAAGACAGGGTGATTGGCGTGATCAACTGCTACACATCTGAATCTCATGAGTTTTCGGAAACCGAAAAGAATGTCTTGATCACCGTGGCCAGCGGGGCGGCCGTGGCCATAGAGAATACCGAATTGATGGTAAAGACCAGGGTGATCCAGGAGGAACTTGAGACCCGAAAGCTGGTGGAGCGTGCCAAAGAGGTTCTCATGCGCCGGCGTGACATGAAAGCGGCTGAGGCGTACCGTTGGATACAAAAACGGAGCATGGATACTCGAAAGTCGATGACGGAAATATCGGAAGCGATCCTGCTTTCAGAGGAATTTCATTAGCCCTTTCCCCAAAATGCTCAATATCGTTTACAAAAGACTTTTTACGATTTGATCAAAAATAGCTTGACAAAAAAAATCAGCAGAGTTAAGTTCATATCATTCGAGTAAGACTTCGCACAAAGGCGTGGGAAGTCTTTTGAATGTGAGGTAGACAAAGGCGTCTATTCCCTATGTGCCAGGGAAGACGCCTTTTTTGTTTGAGAATAAGAAAGTACAGGAGGCGAATAAATCATGAACTTACACCGACCCAACGCAAACGAAGCTTTACAGACCAAGAATCGTTCCCGTAGTGTGGCTCCACAGTCCGGCATTTGCAGCCGGTGTATTGATGGATGCAGGGGCAATTGCGACCTCTTCAAGGCTACATTTCGCAGCCGCGAACTGCTTTATCCCGGCCCTTTTGGCGGAATCACAGCAGGCGCCGACAAAGACTATCCGGTGGACTACTCTCATCTTAATATCATGGGTTATGCGTTGGGTGCAGAAGGGACCTTGGCTGATCCTGATCATGCCACCTTCCCTACAGTAAATACCGAGACTTCCTATGGTGTTGCGGACAAGGTTAAGATGAGAATCCCGATGTTTACCGGGGCGCTCGGCAGCACCGAGATCGCGCGAAAGAACTGGGAGCATTTTGCCATAGGCGCAGCGATAACAGGAATTACCCTGGTTTGCGGTGAGAATGTGTGCGGAATCGATCCTGAACTGAAACTCGACAAAGCGGGTAAAGTAAAAGAGTCCCCGGATATGCGGCGCAGGATAGAAGATTACCGCCGATATCATGAGGGGTACGGTGATATACTTGTCCAGATGAATGTCGAGGATACACGGCTTGGTGTGGCCGAGTACGTTATAGATAAGCTTGGCGTGGAAACCATAGAGCTGAAATGGGGCCAGGGTGCCAAGTGTATCGGCGGCGAGATCAAGGTCGACTCGCTTGAGCGGGCCCTGGAATTAAAAAAGCGCGGTTACATCGTAACCCCTGATCCCGAAAACAGGGCAAACCAGGCTGCTTTCAAGGATGGAGCGATTAAGGAGTTTGAACGTCACTCTCGCCTGGGATTCATAGATCAAGAGGGCTTCATGAAAGAGGTCGAACGGCTTCGCAAGCTGGGGGCCAAGAGAGTAACGCTGAAGACTGGTGCTTACCCCATGCGTGAAGTGGCTATGGCCATACGCTGGTCTTCCGATGCAGAGATTGACCTTTTAACCGTTGACGGCGCACCAGGTGGAACCGGCATGAGCCCCTGGCGCATGATGGCCGAGTGGGGTGTGCCTTCCATCTATCTTCACTCCATGGTTTATGAACTCTGCAAACGACTGGACGAAAAGGGCGTGCGGGTTCCGGATATTGCATATGCAGGCGGTTTTTCTTCCGAGGACCATATATTTAAGGCACTTGCTCTCGGGGCCCCTTACTGCAAGGCCGTATGTATGGGACGGGCCCTGATGATCCCCGGCATGGTAGGCAAGAACATCGGCCTCTGGCTCAAAGGCAAAGACGGTGGCCTTCCAAAGACTGTCTCAAAGTACGGCTCCACAAAAGAACAGATCTTCGTGTGCTTCGAGGAATTGAAGGAAAAATATGGAAGAGAGGTCGACAAGTTTCCCCTGGGTGCTATAGGAATTTACAGTGCTGGCGAAAAGATCCGCGTGGGTCTTCAGCAACTGATGGCAGGCGCCCGAAAGTGGCGAGTCGATCTGATCTCCAGAAACGACCTGGCTGCGTTGACCGAGGAGGCATCCAGGGTAACCGGTATCCCGTACATCATGGACGCATACAGAGAGGAAGCGCTCGCAATCATCAACGCCTGATAAAATCGCGAAGCGATTTTATAAGATGATACGGGCTCTATCCCAGGATTTTTATCACTTCCTCCGCGTCGATATCCGACACCAACGGTATGCCGCTGACCCTTGAGGCGTCCGGGGTGAGCGCTGCGATATCGTTGCCGGTTATATGTTCGAGTGAGAATTTACGGGAACCGCACATCATCTGGCGCAGGCCCTGGGCAAGCCGCTCGTAGTACGTGTACAGACCGATGGCTCCAGATGGAATCCTGCTGTAATCCTTGCCATATTCCCTTTTCAGCTCTTCCGCGGTGACAAAGATGGACTCCCTGTTTTGTCCGAATCGCTGGATAAAAATGGGAAGCTCATCGCTTTCTATGGCCTTGCCGATGGTCTTAGCCACCATTACGGCTGCAAGGGGTGCTCTTGCCATGGTTATAGCCTTGCAATACGGCGCGCACATCGCCAACCCTTTGAATATCTGGTCTTCCATGGTAAACCCGGCTGCCAGCGTTACGTCGGGAACGTATTCGCCCTTTTTTGCAAGGCGGTCGCAGTACTTGCGCAGAAGCGACCACAGTTCAACCGTGGGTATGCCCCATTCGTTCATCATGCGCCAGGGGCTCATGCCGGTGCCGCCGCCGGCTCCGTCAACGGTCAGATAATCGATCCTGGCAATGGATGAAAACTTTACGGCACGGGCAAGGTCGGCCGGGCGGTAAGCACCGGTCTTAAGGGTGACGTATTTGGCACCGGCTTTGCGGAGTGCTTCCACTCGCGCCACAAAGCCCTCCTCGGTTACCATGCCGACGCGGGAATGCCGCTCGAACTCTGTAAAGATCCCGTTCTTGAAATCCTCTATGGTCGCCGGGTCAAGGGGGTCGGGGAGTACCACGTAACCGCGCTTTTTAAGAAGCTGCGCCTTTTCGAGGCTTTTTATTTTAACTTCCCCGCCGATGTCTTTAGCGCCTTGCCCCCATTTAAGTTCGACGACCTCGACCCCGAGTTTTTCTATGCCGTACTCCTGCGCTTTGAGGTAAGTATCCTCGACGTTCGCCTGAAGGACAACCGCCCCGTATCCGTCCCGCTGCCAATCCTGAAACAGTTTTACCCTGCGTTCCAGTTCGGGAGAATGGATGACCCTGCCCCTTTTAATCTTGGCCTCGGAGTCCATTCCGCAAACGTTTTCTCCTATGGTGAGAACCGTGCCCGCCAGTGCCGAGCCGATAGCAAGGCCATCCCAGTTTGTCTGGGCCACATTTGTGGAGCCTAAGCCTCCGATTACGATCGGCATGCGCAATTTAATCCCCTTGTCGTGGCCCAGCCTTGTTTCGATGTTCACGTTCGGGAATATCGCCTTGTCGGAATCTTCTTCGATCCCAACCGCGCCCACTGTTGTGCCCATTATGTTGAAATGCGACAGATCGACAGGGTAGTCCTTTTGCGATGCCATGGTGGTGATTCCGAAAGGCTGGGGGTAGATGACCTCGTGGCCCCGGTATGCGCTTTTACCCACTTCGCACATGCCTATGCAGCCGTCCACGCAAGTCACACACATTCCGCTTATCGGGCACCAATCTGCGCCCGTTCTGTTCTTGGTCAACGTGGCGGCAGTTGCATTATACCGTGTTAAAGTCATCCTGTTGCTCCTTTCACTTCTTTGAAAATTTAATAAACCTTATGACCTCTGGCTCCAACGCTTTCGGAGCAGCCTACACAAACCGGGCATGTCTCCACCGGCTTGAGGTTCTGGCATCCCCCGCACAGGCCGTCTATAAGGTTTCCAGCCATGCACGCGCGTTCGCATACAGGGCATATCCACTCGCATCCGCCACAGTTACGGCATTCTTCAGGGGTAACCCCAAACGCTGTGGCTACTCTGCGGGATGTGCCTCGCCCCACAAAACCTATGCCGCCGGACTGCATCTGCTCCTTGCAGTAGCGAACGCAAAGGCCGCAAAGGATGCAGTTCTTGTCCTTTATCTTGAAGCGGACCTTGTTGACGCCGAAATTTGAGGCCATGTCCTGAAGGGTCTTCGAGTTTGGGCAGGACGACAAGAGAAGTTCCAGTATGACCTTTCTCGCCTTCTTGACCCTGTTGGAGCCTGTCAGGATCACCTGCCCATCGGAAGCAGGCAGGGTGCAGGACGCCTCAAGTGAGGAACGGTTCCCCTCGACTACCTCTACGATACAAATGCGGCAGGCGCCGTATGCACTGAGGCCGGGATGGTGGCAAAGAGTCGGTATGACGATGCCCAGCATTGCAGCGGCTTCCAGAACCGTCGTCCCTTTCGGCGCTTTGTTTTTTATTCCGTCAATGGTAAGCTCGACCATAATCAAAACCTTTCGGAATTTCTACAACTCATTAGAATTACAGGTCTTTTGTAGCAATCCGCTTGTCCGATTCACAGGGAGTAATGGAGTGTTGGAGTACTGGGTGTCAAAAGCGGAAAGAATTGTTTCTATTCCTCCAAAACCATCACTCCATCACTCCATTACTCCATTACTCCATCACTCCATTACTCCAATTGTGAGCGAAGCGAGCTAAGTTCATCTTCCCCTCGCTAAACAACTATGACCGCATTGAATTTGCAACTGTCAAGGCACAGTCCGCACTTAATACACAGAGCCTGATCGATCTTATGGGGCTCTTTCTTTGCGCCGGATATCGCCTCCTGTGGACAGCTTCTGGCGCATTTCCTACAGCCGTTGCACAGATCCTCATCAATGGTGAAGGTAATAAGCGCCTTGCAGACGCCCGCCGGGCAGCGATGCTCCTTTATGTGCGCCTCGTATTCCTCGCCGAAGTATCTAATGGTGGAGAGAACGGGATTGGGAGCGGTGCCTCCCAGGGCGCACAGAGAAGTCTCTTTTATAATACTGCCGAGCTCTTCAAGCAACTCGATGCTTCCTTCTTTGCCGTTTCCTTCGGTTATGTCTGTGAGGATGTCGAGCATTCTGTCGAGGCCTTCGCGGCACGGGACACACTTGCCGCAAGACTCCTCTGTCAGAAATTTTACGAAGTACCTGGCTACATCCACCATGCAGGTCGATTCATCCATTACAATCATGCCGCCTGAACCCATCATAGAGCCAACTCTGGTGAGTTCATCAAAGTCTACCGGGGTATCCAGCAGGCTAGCGGGGATGACGCCTCCAGACGGTCCACCGGTTTGCACTGCCTTGAATTTTTTACCACTCGGGATACCG
>JAQYWL010000372.1 GCA_030145035.1 Desulfobacteria bacterium
CCAGAGATGGTTAAAAGTTATTCAGCGTGTACCACTAATTAAAAAACCTGAACTACTAAATGATATTTTACAGGAAACAGAAGAATTAATTAAGATTTTCGTTACGAGTATCAAAACGGCTGAAAAGAAACCACGCCTTGGCGTGGTTGAATGTTTGGTATTGGATGTTTGTTTTTTCATTCGATGTTGGACGTTCGATGTTCGATGTTGGACGTTCATCTTTCAAAACACCCCCGTACGGCATAAATGCAACCTGTGAATGTTTACAAAATAACTTAGCGCTTATGGGGGGAGGCGAGAGAACCCTTTAGAGGAGGGCCCGGAGACCGAGGAGCAGAAGGCGGGGCTGCTTGAGGAGGAGATGGAAGAGAAGCTTGCCGGCTTCATCGCGGGGGAAGAGGCCCAGGCAGCGTTTGGTTGATGCGGTCAACATATCCAAAAGTCCGGAATAGTCGGCCTGGGTGAAACCATGGAGAACCCTTCGGATCAGCCTGTGGCGGTCCAGTTCCCGCCGCAGGGCCTGCAATTGGCGGCTGGACCCGCCGTTAAGGATCGCCTCGACCACACCCAGGGCTCCACGCAATCCGGTGACGACACCGCCGACGGTGGAGACCTTCACATGACCGGCAGCATCCCCGACCAGGTATACATCGCTTTTTCCGATCTTCCGATGATTGTCAATCCAACGCGTATACAAAGGGATGCGGGCACTTTGAAAATTAGAGGCCGCCAAACTTTTTTCCTCTATTAAACGTTCGAGGGATCGTCTGCTTTCTTCCGGATCCGCCCCGATCAGGCCAAGCACACCCTGGGTCGGTGAATGGGGTATCAGCCAGAAAAAGTATGGCGTCTCTTCCGGAATGAACCAGATCCTTGTGGTATCAGGGGACAGATCCTCCGGCAAATCGACTACTGCCTGAATCAATGGCAAAGTCGGTGTCTCCGGCCAACCTGTGCTCCTGGCCACCTTGCTGAAACCTCCGTCTGCCCCCACAAGAATCTCGGTCGATTCTTCTGCCGGCTCCCTGTCACCTTTGCATGATACTGCGAACTTCAGGCTTTTCCCGTTCGGTTTCAGACTCAAGAAACGCCTGCCGGTCAATATCTTCGCCCCACTCGCTTCGGCCTTCTCCGCAAGCTTCCGAATGAGATTCGAGCGCTCTATGACCATATCAGGGCGCTGAAGCGAAATCGTTGCCGCCCGGCCGTCAGTGAACAGCTCAAAGTGACGGATCTCGTTGATCACTGCGCTTTCACCCAAAGGACCCAATAAGCCCTGCATATACCTTGTGACAATGAGAGTTCGGGGAGAGGGGTCGATGCGTTCTGTTGCCTCAAACACCCGGACATCCAAGCCCTGTTTGGCCAGCAGGTAGGCTGCGAAAAATCCGGCGGCCGATCCGCCGATGACTGATATATCCTTTGTCACGTCAGTTCGTCCTTGCAATTATCACTCCATAATTGTAACGTCTCGGAACTTCTACAACCTATTTAAGTCAATAACCACACCCAAAATGGTGGCTTGATCTTGACCCTGAAAGGATCTTACATATCTCTCACTGAGTTCACAGAGGCGCTGAGTTCTTGAGCTGAATTGCTGAGAGGGCAATTCAGCTCAAACTGCCATCCCGCTATCGCGGGACACGTTCACTGACCCAAATGCTTATGTCGATGATCAATGTTGGCATGCCACAGGTTACAAATATCCGCCAGAGGCGGACTGAGCGTTTTGTCTGATTTTTCGTCCCTGCCCCGTTAAATGCTTGCCCCGTTGAACGCGAGGTATATTCAACTGGGGCGGAGCCTATTTAACCGGGGTCAAAAAATCAGACAAATTACTTATCTCTCTGAGGCCTCTGTGGGCTCAAGCGACCGGAGGGAGCGGGCGAGAGAACCTTGTCATCGCACACCTTGCCTTTTCAGAGAGGTAAGCAAAAGGCCCACCATGGTCTTGGCATCCTGAATTTCGCCATCTGTGATCATTTCAAGGGCTGTGTCAAAGGGTGTAGGCCGGGCCTCCAAGATCTCGTCATCTTCAAGCTTCTGCTCGGCAAGTTTCAACCCGGTGACCAGAAAAATGTGGATATGCTCATCGGTGTATCCGGGGGCAGGCAGGATTTCTGCAAGTTTATCAAAGCTTGAGGCTTCATAGCCTGTCTCTTCCACCAACTCCCGTCGGGCACACTCAATGGGGGCTTCATCCGGCTCCAGGGTTCCGGCTGGAATCTCCCACAGGAACTGGCCCACGGCATGTCGGTACTGCTTTATCAATACAACCATTCCATCATCAAGAAGCGGCACCATGGCCGCAGCGCCGGGATGGCGAACGATCTCCCGGTTTTTAACCGCGCCGTTCGGCAAGGTCACTTTCTCAAGCACAACATCAAATATTTTGCCGTTGTACAGATTCGTTATCTTGTGTACTTTGACGGACATAAGCTTCTCCTCCAAGGCCACGTCATTTAAAGAGGTAACCCATTGAAGTAACGAAGTTATTCGCGTAATCAATTTTTGGTAAATCCGAAACTCGAAGCACGAAATCCGAAACAAATACGAATGACCCAAATCCCAAATTCAAAACAAAGGATATCTTCTAAAGTTTCAAATAG
>JAQYWL010000091.1 GCA_030145035.1 Desulfobacteria bacterium
ACGGCGGGGTGGCACAGGCCAAGCTTTGCTTGCCTGTGCATATGCACGGGCAACCTCTGGTTAGCCCGTGGCACCCTGCGGGGAATGTGCTAACCGCACAGCTCCAAATTTTTCAATAATTGTTCTTCCCTCGTTTGGTCGCTCCTGTAGTATAACAGGCTCCAATTCAAGCTTCTCAAGAAAACGCGCAACAGTCTGTTTTGCTTCTTTATCGTGACCATGGACCAGGAAAATTCTCCTGGTGGTTCCTGAAGGCTTGGTTACTTGAGATATGGTAGCGTTTTGAGTCAGATCAGATAAATCTTCGCGCTTTTCTTCAAGACGGCTTATTAATCCTTCGAGCATCAAAACAGTTTGAGGAATTCCTTCTGCAAATTTTCGCTGAAGATCATATTCATTATCCCCCATGTTATAGCCGCCGTGCCAAATTTCATGATACTCATGGTCTTTAAATTCTGGGGAATTCTGACCAAACACTTCTCGTATGGCTTCCCTTATATTGGTTTCCACTGTGCTAACACGTGCATCGTCATGTGATACTTTTTGAGGATCAAGACTTTTTACTTCCTCAATACGCCTTCTGAGCCTCTTGATACCCAAGTCAATTTCATTAATCGACAATTGTTTGACTTCTATGGTCGGAGGCTCCGTTTTGCGTCTTGCAGACATACCCCGCTCCTTTGCTTTATCTAAAAGTGCTTAACGAGGACGTTTGGGGACGTCCATTTGGAGGACGTTTGGGGACGTAAGTAAGGCATCCAGGCAATCTGTAGCTTCTCTCTGTAGCTATCTTTTCTCGTTTTGTTACTGGGCTCATCGCGTCACAAAAAGGCAATATCATCAATATGCTATGGGCTAAACTAATTTACAAATGGACGTCCCCACAATTCCCTCTATTTTCACGATCTGTGCCTCGACTTTTGGATACAGGGCGTCGATCTCTTCTTGCAAGGCAATAGTTCGCTGAATGGCTGTCACCACGCGGCAATACGTTTTGATCTCTTCCAGAGTAAGCACCCGGTCCCGGCGATCCTTGAGCCACTTCGCCAGCACCTGATAACCGCCGATCTGGTACTCCCACAGCTCCAACGGGACGGGCTCGAAGTACTGGGTCTTGTTGATATAAACACGCTCGTCTTTAGTTTCGTATCGAAACCCCTTGCTTTGAGTGCGAGAGATGCGGTCGTCTTCCTGGCCCTGGAAGCGGGTTACTGGAGGATCGAGTTCTTCTGACTGGAGGAGATGCAAGTCCACCAGACGCCTCCCCAGCTTAGCCAGGGTTTTGAAGAGTGCAAAGTCTGTGGTGAAGGGGATTCGAGGGAAATCGATCTTGAGAAATTGTGCGTACTTCTCGCGATAAGTTTCTGCATAAAGGACGGAGTAAATGTAGTGAAAGATGTCCTCCGGCCCGGGCTCTTTCCCGTAGGCAGCCTTCAAGGCTTCGACGACCTTTGGGTTGAGGTTCGGCTTTCTCTCTGCGCTTGCCTCAAGATGGCTGAAAAGATCCATCTTGGAGGTATCAGGATAGAGGTAAAGCGGCATTAGATAGCCACGTTCCCGGGTTCGATTAGAGACCATGCAATCATCTGTGATTCTGGTACTCACCATTGCATGGCACCATCCCAATTGTGACAATTGGCGACATGTCATTAGAGCCACATTCTCGCACTTCATATGCCGCATCACCGCTTCGCGGCCGAAGTCAATGGCATGGTAATGATAAAACATCCACCGAGTATCGAAGGGCCGATACAGGCAGTGCGTGATCTTGTCCTCCCAGTTTTCATCCTCCTGGACCTTCTTGCGCTTCTGAGCCATTTTCCAGTCTCGGTTCTCTTTGAGGTTTAAAGCCTGCCGCACGAATTCGTCGGGCAGGCTTGGGTCCAGGAAGGTACGAATACGGCGCCTGAGGGCTTCCCGGTCGAAATCAATGACGAAATGATCGCGATGTGTTCTCATACCAGTATTAGATGTTGGGAAAATATCAGTTATTTTTACAAACTGTTTGTAACCCTCTATCCCGGCCTCGTCACGGTGCACAAAGAGGTAAAAATCTGGTTTGGGCTGGATTTCCTGCCAGTTTGTTGTTTCCACGTCGTGGTTCAGGAGCCATTGGTATTTGCCCTCTCGCAGGCCCCAAAGGTCACAGTGGTACACTTTTGCTGGTTGATCGTCTCTACTTCCATTTCTTATGAAGAAGGAAATCGCTACGCCCTGGCGGATGTCGAAGACGTTTTCGTCCTTGCTCCCATCAGGGCAGGTTTCCCGCTTCAGGGAGTTGCCATGCAAATCCAGCACGTAGATCTTGTCGAAGGTCTGCATGAGGCTGAAGCGCATCCCTCGGAAAGTAATGTTGTCAAGGTAGGAATGGTTGGTGATCATGCCCACTATGCCCCGGCCCATCTGCTCGATTTTCCAATGAGCAAACCGCAGAAACTTCACGTAGTCGTCTGATAGCGGCATAAGGTTCCTTTCACCTCTCACCAGTTCCTTGTACACCGCCATTTCTCTTTGGATGAAATCGGATTTGTTGACTGAACTTACAGAATAAGGTGGATTTCCCAGAATCACCATGATCGGACGTTGCTTCTTGACCTCCCCTGCCAACCTCGACTCCTCTGCCAGAGAAGCCATGCCTGGCAGGTATGTTTGTTTTAAGTCCTCCATCTCCAGAGAGTTGGTCAGGTAGAACTGAAAGCGCTCTTCATCAGTGAGACGGTGCCCCAGCTCCTCCAGGAAAAAGGACATCTTGAGGTGTCCCACGGCGTAAGGAGCCATCATCAGTTCGAACGCATAATAGTTTTTCAGGATATGCTCGCGGATGAAGCCCTCCCGGCCTCCTGCGCCGTATTTCTCCTCAAACTCCCGTACTGCCTCCTGGGAGGCCCGCGCAACAAAGGTCATGGTGCCCGCACCCGGATCCAGTAATGTGACACCTTCGGAGGCCAACCCTTCGCTGCGACCAAACTTCTCCTTCAACAGTTTGTTGAGCGAGCAAACAATATATGAAACCACCGGCTCAGGTGTGTAGTAGACCCCTCGCCGCTCCCGCTCTTTTGGATCGTACTCGGCCAGAAAGGTCTCGTAGAAGTGCACGATGGGATCGCTCCCTTTTCCCTCGTGGTAGTAGCGCTCCAGGATGCCGCCGGCATCGGTCACGGCCAACACCTCGGATATATCGTCCACGATCCATTCAAGCTGTTTCGGCAAATCGCCAAGTGAGATAAATTGGAATACATCCCGCAGGATGCCGATGGTTCTGGGAATATTGTCAAAGGCCATACGGCGGTTGAACCTGCCCGCTCGTGCCCTGTCCGCCTCGCTCCGCCAGTCCGCCATCGGCTTCGCCTCAGGCGAATGCCTGGCGGGCTTGGCAGGAGGGAGGACCTCGCAGTGGCAGGCGGGTCCGTCTCCAGCCCGCGTGCGGGCGGTAAAGAGGCCGTAGGTTATCGTTTGGGCGTAGAGGTCGGCAAAGTCTTCCAGAGTAAGGTTGGCGATCAGGTATTTCTGGAACGCCTCGTAGAATCCCCAGAGCACAGCTTGCTTTGCGTTCTCTTCTCGTAGCTCGTCGGCAACGACGTCCCGCAGAAATCGAGTCCGTTTCGCCAGTTCGACTGCCAGCGATTCTGATGTGTATGACTTAGGCAGAGAGAAGGAAAAAAACTTTTCCAGTAAGTTGAACACTTCCTTGACTTTTTCAACGGGCGGTACAGCGCCTAATTTGTGCATGGCAAACGGCCTGGCCGCCAGAACGCGATCCACCAGTTGCCCGTTCCGGAAAAGGAGGAACTCGAAAAAGTTGGTCAGTATCAAGTTGGGAAACGTTTCGCGATAGCGTTCGAGCTGCTCGGTCGATGCAATGTGGTTGAGGTTTCCTTCGGTGGGCTTCTTGGCCTCAATGTAGCCGATGATATGGTCCTGGCCATCCCAAACCCGGAAATCCGGATTACCGGCCTCGGTCTTCTTGGGCAGGGTGGTCACATGAACTTCACTTCTGCCGGTGGATGTGGCAGACTGCTGAAAGAGTGCTTCCAGACATGAGTAGAAGCTCTCTTCACGCGCGTCCCCCTGGCCGGCAACATTGGTGAGGGCTTTGAAATAGTCCTTCAGTATCGCTTTCTTTTTCATAGAGCCTCAACTTGAGAGACATTAGCACAAGTCGTTGATTACCGAAATAGATTTGGATATTACATGGAGGGTCACCCTCAAAGCCTTTCCAGAATTCCCGACTTCAGTTCCTCAAGTAGTTGAAGTTTCTCATCGAATTGATTTTTGAAACTCGCACTACTCTCCATCATATCCTCA
>JAQYWL010000210.1 GCA_030145035.1 Desulfobacteria bacterium
AACCTGAAACGCGAGACCTGAAACCTGAAACCCATATTGAAGTCTGTGATTTGGCACACAAGTGGCCCCAAACCTGTTCATGGCAAAACTCAAAGGATACATTCTTTACACCTGACACCTGACACCTGAAACCTGAAACCTGAAACCAACAAGAATCGGATAACCAATAACGATTAACCAATAATGCAGTCGATTCTAGACACAATCGGTCACACACCACTTGTTGAAATCAAGCGGCTCAACCCCAACCCAAGGGTCACGCTGCTGGCCAAGCTGGAGTATTTCAACCCCGGGGGCTCCATAAAAGACCGCATTGCCAGGGCCATGATCGAAGCGGGTGAGGCATCAGGGGACCTCACACCGGACAAAATCGTGCTGGAGGCAACCAGCGGCAATACGGGAATTGGCCTGGCCCTCGTCTGCGCGGTCAAGGGGTATCGGCTTCTTTTGACCATGTCCGAATCGGCCAGTATGGAGCGACGTAAAATCCTCCGGGCCATGGGGGCCGAAATCCGGCTGACCCCCGATCATCTTGGAACCGACGGCGCCATAGAAGAGGCCTATCGGCTGGCCCGAGAACACCCTGAAACCTATTTTATGACGGATCAGTTCAACATCGATGCCAACTGGCGGGCCCACTACGATGGCACCGCCCCGGAAATCTGGGAGCAAACAGCAGGGGAAATTACCATGCTAATTGCAACCATGGGGACCACCGGAACCCTCATGGGCGCCTCCAGGCGCTTGAAGGAATACAATCCAGGAATACGGATTGTGGGTGTAGAACCTTATCTCGGGCACAAGATTCAGGGCCTCAAGAACATGAAGGAGTCTTATCGGCCTGAGATATATGAAAAGGAGCGCTTAGACAAGAAGGTCAACATCGATGATGAGGTCGCCTTTGAAATGACCCGGCGCCTGGCACGGGAGGAAGGAATCTTTGCGGGCATGAGTGCCGGAGCCGCCATGGCCATCGCACAAGAAGAAGTCAAGTCTATGTCTGAGGGTGTGGTGGTGGTGATTTTCCCTGATGGCGGAGAAAGGTATTTGAGCACCCCGCTCTTTGCCATACGTGAGGAAACCAATCTCAGATTCTACAACACCCTGACGCGCGCCAAAGAACCCTTTGTGCCCCTCCGGCCCGGCAAGGCATCTATCTATTCTTGCGGACCCACGGTTTACGATCGGATGCATATCGGAGAATGTCGCCGTTTTGTCCTGGCTGACCTCGTTCGACGATACCTGGAATACAAGGGATATGCGGTTACACATATCGTGAATATCTCTGATCTGAACGACAGAACCATCCAGTGGTCTGAAAAGGCCGGTGTATCGCTAAAACCCTTTACGGATAAGTATCTCCGAGCCTTCATGGAGGATATGGAGATCCTGGGCATAAAGCCGGCCACACAGCATCCTAGGGCAAGTGAGCATGTTGAAGATATGGTGGCACTGACCGGGCGACTTGTGGAAAAAGGGTTTGCTTATGAAAAGCTCCGGTCGGTCTATTTTGATATTTCCAGATTCCCGGACTACGGCAAGCTTTCCGGAATCAATCTTGATAAGATCAAGCTGGGCTCCACCGTTGATCTGGACGAGTATGAAAAAGACAACCCAAGGGATTTTACACTCCTCAAGCGAGCCAAACTTTCTGAACTCAAGCGAGGAATCTACACGAAAACCGAATGGGGTCAGGTAAGGCCGAGCTGGCACATCGAGTCTGCCGCAATGGCCATGAAATACCTTGGGGAGACATTTGACATTTACACCAGCAGCCGTGATCTGATCTTTCCTCACCATGAAAATGAGATAGCCGTGAGTGGCGCTCTGACCGGAAAACCCCTGGCACGCCATTGGATACACAGCGAACAGGTGCTGTCGGGAGGAAAGAAAGCAGACCGGGATGCTGCTATCCCTTATATCCGGGACCTATTAGACCAGGGCTACAGCGGCAGGTTGATTCGATACTGGCTTCTTTCCAATCATTACCGGAAGCCATTGAATTTGTCCTATGAAGGACTGGACCAGGCCGGTCGAGCCATCCGCCGACTTGACGAATGCGTCTGCCTCATAAAGAGCGTGGAGGACGGACGTCCCCATCCTGATCTGGACCAGGTCCTCTATGATATAAAAACGGGCTTTGCAGATGCCATGGATGAGGACCTGAACGTATCATCTGCCATGGCGACGATCTTCCGGATTGTCAGAAGGGTCAATCGCCTGATCATGAACAAAGAGCTGGATCAGGCCGGGGCCAGGCGAATCATAGATGCCTTCACGGGGGTCGATGCGGTGCTGAATATCTTTGACTTTGAACAGCAGCCCCAGGATGCCCAGGTTAAAAAGCTGATGTTTGAGCGTGAAGAGGCAAGACGCAGAAAGGACTGGAAGCTGGCAGACCAGATTAGAGACCGCCTCGGGGCCATGGGGGTGGAGGTTAGAGACAGGAAGATTTCGTAAGATTTTGGCGCATCCTTCATTTTCGCCATAAAGTAGTTTACACCTATTGACCAGTGTTCAGGTTTCAGTGTTCAGGTTTCAGGTCTTGCTTTTTCAGTTCCTGACACCTGACACCTGACACCTGACACCAAAAAGTACGAACAAAAGAATTTATCTCTTGTCGCCCGCATTCTTGAAAAGTGTAAACCGAGGAATGAAGGATGCCGATTTTGGACATTACCATGAAAGAAAACTACGAGACAATGCCATGATTTCTAAATCGACAATCGACAATCGACAATCGACAATCCAATCCCCTGTCTATTTTCCTTTTACCTTCATATCCCCTTCGTTGGTGGAGGCCATGTCGCTTTGTTTCCAGCGCGTGGTTGTCTATCAGCCGGCTTACTTTAGGGCTCAAAAGGACCTTCGGCCCTGGATGGACAGGGGCTTCCTGGATATTCGTAGCCCTTTCGAAAACGTCATGGATAAGAAATCCCTGGAGGCAGGGCTCCGGAATCTCAGGAGCTGGGGGCTTTTGCACCAGCAGGCTGACATGGCCTACCTGAAGACGGTTGGAAACGAGATTGCACCCGTTGGCCCGGAGACACCCAAAATCGTCTCTGATATTAAGGGAATGGCCGCAAAGAGATCAAAGGAATCTGAAGATAGTGAGCTTTCCCTCCAGATGTTCCTTCACCTAACACAGGAGTTTGACGAGCACTCCTGGGAATTGAGGCAGCAACTGAATCGGTTCAATAACCAGTATCAGGCTCTGCAAGGCTTCTTTCGCCAGGACCAGGATGGTCAGGCAGATGACCCGATGCCAAAAGACCTGCCCGCTCGTGCCCGTCCGCCATCGGCTTCGCCCCCGCCTGCCAATGCCTGGCACTGGCGGGCAGGTCAGGCGAATGCCGGGCGGGCCTCCCTGCCCGCTCGTGCCTCGCAGTGGCAGGCGGGGCAGTGGCAGGCGGGCCTGTTTCCTGTTGAAGAAGACCAGGGCAGTTTTGTAATCGAGAAGCGGATGGCCGGCTGGAACCGTCTCTTCCGGAAAGATCCTGCGGACTCCGGTCTCCTTTTTACAGATTCTCCTTTAGCGCTCGCCTACCTTCTTGACGGCGTACAGGAAAAAGTCGAAGCCTTAAAGTTCAACATCACTTACACGCAAGCCGAGTCAAGAGAGGTGCGCAAGAACCATCCATTTTGGGCCGATCACCTTCAGGATATCTTCAATACGGTGCTTACCACACCCTGGAGCCGGACATTGCAAGAAAGGGTTGTACAGGCGGGCCGTGAGATAGAGGCGGAGATTGATCACTGGAAAGGATTGACAGTGAAACCTCACGACAGGAGCGTATCATTCCGCTGGTATGTCTTGCCCCACCAGGTTGCTCGCAGCCTGTTGAATCGACGCTGTGGTATCGACGGTAGCGATAAAGAAGATGAGGCTGGCAAGGTCGGGAATACCCTGGTAGGGTTAGTCGAATGTCTGGGAAGTTCTACAACCCTTTGAAATCATAAACCATTTAATTCGAAATAGAATTCCACGTCCTTTGAAAATTTGCCACCTGTGCGGTTGGTTACAAAACCCCGTTTTGGCAACGGGTTGGCCCCGTAGCGTGGGGGCTCTGTCTCCCACATAAAGTGCTTTTTTTTCGAGCGGCGAAGCCGCGTTATATAAAATCGCGAAGCGATTTTATAACTTGACGGTTTTAAAGAATTGGTGTAATAGGGGTTATCTCACCATTACGGACGATATCGTTCTGGATGTAGAACCTGTTGAAAAAATAAAGAAAGGAGGCGTCATCATATGTTCACACCAACTGTGGATAATGACAAGTGCATCGGCTGCGGAGAGTGCGTAGAAGTCTGTCCGGTGGAGGTTTTCGAACTTGAAGACGAAAAGGCCGTGCCCGTCAATGCAGAAGAGTGTTTAGGATGTGAAAGCTGCGTTGAGGTTTGTGAGCAAGAGGCAGTTACAGTGGAAGAAACATAATATAATCCCGACTACTGGTATCTGGTCCTTGATATCAGCAAAATTCGAATCAAGGACCAGTTTCCCACCTCCCTGCCATAAATATACCTTTCGGAATTTCTACAACTCTTTGGAATCATGAGCTATTCACCGGCAATAGATTTTTGCCGTCTACATGTAATGATGGAGTGTTGGAGTACTGGAGTAGTGGATAGTAACAGCGCAAGAATTATTCTTTCCTCTAAACCCATCACTCCAGTACTCCATCACTCCAATACTCCAATTGCGGAGCGCCGGAGGCATGAAAATGGATGAAAAACCGATTGCCCGTTGCGATGCCAATGGTGTCGATGCCTATGAGTACCCGTTTTATGTAAGGCCCGCGCAGGGCAGTGAACCGGCCTATTTGTTCCTGGAAGACCATGTCTACAATTTCACCAGCGAAGAGGCGGAAGAGATATTGGTTCATCTTGTTCGGATCGAGGAGGAAAAGGATCTCCAGGTGCTTGGATACGAAAAGAATCAAGACGGGACCTATGTCTTATCAAAACCCGAGGAACCGTGGCTGCATTGACCTATGCGTTATCCTGAAATGGCTCTGGTTCGGCAGAAACTCCATGCCGAAAAGCTCGAAGATATCCCGGCGGCGGCAGGCAAGGCCCTTCACGGCCATCACCTTGCCTTGGTGGCAAAACCCGGTAAGTCTGTGGCAGTGGCGGTCGGAAGCCGGGGCATCAGCCATATTCCTATCATTGTTTCTGAATGCGTGAAGTTTTTGAAGGTCCGGGGTTTAAAGCCCTTTATTGTCCCGGCTATGGGGAGTCACGGGGGAAACACACCAGAGGGTGAACTCTCGGTCCTGGCCATGCTTGGCATTAATGAATCCTCCGTGGGCGTGCCTATACTTGCTGCTGAGGATGTGGTCAAAATCGGGACATTGGACATTGGCATACCCATCCTCATGGACAGACACGCAGCCGAGGCCGACCACATTGTGGTGATCAACCGGGTGAAGCCCCATACAAAATTCCACGGTCCCATTGAAAGCGGCCTGACCAAGATGCTAACCGTCGGGCTCGGCAAAGGGCAAGGGGCAGCCCTGTACCACCGGGCTGCCGTCCAGCACACCTTTGGCATTCTCCAAGACATTGTGCGCCATATCATGGAAAGCCGCTCCGTCCTCTTTGGGCTTGCCATACTGGAAGACGGTCACAAGGATGTCTCTCGAATCTCTGTTGTAAGTCCCGAAAACTGGTTTGAAGCAGAACGCACCCTGCTCGAAGAGGCACGCTTTATGATGCCCCGCATCCCGTTTGACCCTATAGATGTTCTAATCGTAGACGAAATCGGCAAGGATATCAGCGGTATTGGCATGGATTCCAATGTGACGGGAAGACACCGGGATATCGTGGGCGACTCTTACATGGCCCCGCACGTGAAAAGGATCTTTGTGAGAGATTTGAGCCCGGAATCCGACGGAAACGGAAATGGCATCGGGCTGGCAGACGTGACCACCCGGCGCCTCGTGGATGCCCTCGATCTTGAAAAGACCTATACAAATGCCCTGACGGCCATCTCCCCCGAAAAGGCGGCTATTCCCATGTATTTTGAGACAGATCGTGATTGCATCGAAGCCTGCCTCAACACCATCGGCATGGTGAACCCTGAGACAGCCCGGATCATTCGTATCAAAAACACGGCCACCCTGGAGACGCTCTCGGTCTCACGGGCCCTTGAAGGCGATGTCATCTCCAATCCGGACCTGCATATCTTGAGACCATGGGAACCGATGGCCTTTGATGAAAAAGGCAACCTGATAGATCTATGGTAAGCGGTCAGGAGATTCTTCTGTCTCTCGCAGAGCACAGAGTCTCAGAGTTCTTAAGCTGAATTGCTGAGAGGGCAATTCAGCTTAAACTGCCACGCTCTCGCGCAAAATTTTCGTAGAGTTCTTCAACGATGCCATAGTTCGATCTATAAATGTCCGCCGTGGGCGGACTGAGCTTTTGGCCTGATTTTTCCTACTCAAAAAATCAGGCCAAGAAATTGTCATCTCTGGGATCTCTGTGGGCTCTAGCAACCGAAGGGAGCGGGCGAGAGAATATTGACCCTGCGATTAGTTACAATCCATGATTTCCTACCACATATGCCCCACGGCATTCGGATATGCGGCCGTCTTGTTTCAAACCGAGCCGTTCCTTGTGAAGCGAATCTTCTTGCCCCATTCACATAAAATGGCCTTAAGAAAGCGAATACAAAGGGCCGGTCCGGCCAAACCAGGACACACGCCGGCGGTTGTTAGCCTGTGCAAAGACATACAAGCCTATTTCACGGGGACCCCCATAAAGGTCCCGTGGAAATTCCTCGATCTAAGCGGGCTGACCCCGTTGCAACGCTTGGTGCTGGAAGCCGTGGCAAGCGTTCCTCACGGAGAGGTCCGATCTTATGGCAAAATAGCTGCACAGGTCGGACACCCTCGGGCCTATCGTTTTGTGGGGACCACCCTTGCCCGGAATCCTCTCCCCATCTTAATCCCATGTCATCGGATCGTCCGGGCTGATGGCTCACCAGGCGGCTTTTATGGTGGGACCGACCTTAAAAAACGGATGCTTTTGCTGGAAAAACGGTGTATTCGCTCATAGCCCATCCAGTATCTTCAATTCCAGGTGGGCTGGTAGTGGCTCCGGCGGGTTGTCGCTCATAAATGCCGGGCCGTCCGGCGGGGCGACAATGTTGAGATAGACCAGCTCTTCCGCCTTGTACCTGGGGAGGCCCCTTTTTCGTAGGTGGACCATAGCCAGTTGCGCTTGGCCCACCTTATGTGTGAGGTGCTTCTCCAGCCCTTTCTGGCGGAATAGCTCCAGGGTGTACTGGGGTTCGACAAAAAACCCCTATTCCTTGTTGGCCTGTTCTATGATCTTCTGGACGATCTGAGCCGGGACTTCCTGGTAATGGTCAAACTCGGTCGTAAAGGCCCCCCTGCCACCGGTCATGGAGGTTAGATCAGGGGCATAGCTCAAGATCTCGGCCATGGGCACCCGGGCGCGGATGACCTGCCTTTTGCCCCTGGCATCCACACCAAGGACCTTCCCACGTCTGCCGTTCAGATCCCCTATGACATCGCCCATGTAGTCATCGGGCACAGTGACGCTCAGGTTCATGATCGGCTCAAGCAGGGTAGGGTTGGCTTGTTGGAATCCTTTCTTGAAACACATGGATGCGGCAATCTTGAATGCCATCTCAGAAGAGTCCACATCGTGGGACTTGCCGTCATAGAAGCGGACCTTTACATCTACAACCGGATAACCAGCCAGGACTCCGGACTGCATGGCCTCAACAAGGCCCTTTTCCACTGCCGGTACAAAGTTGCGGGGAACGTTCATACCCGATAGGGCCTCATCGAACTCAAAGCCCTTACCCTCTTCAAGGGGAAAGATATCGAAATGTACCTCGGCAAACTGACCTCTTCCACCTGACTGCTTCTTGTGCCGGTATATTACTCCCTTAACGGGCTGCTTGATGGTCTCCTTGTAAGGAATCTTGGGGGTTTTCAGGTTCACCTCTACACCGAACTTGCGCTTGAGCTTCTCGATAGTGGTCTCCAGGTGGATCTGACCCATACCGGAGATAATAATCTCCCTGGTTTGCTGGTCCCGGTCCAGCCTGAGTGTGGGATCCTCTTCCAGTAACCGGGAAAGGGAAGTAAATACCTTGTCCTCATCCTTCTTGGACCTGGGCTGTATGGCGAAGGACATGATGGTCGGCAAGGGTTCAACACTTTCAAAGCGTATCTTGTTCGACTCATCACACAGGGTGTTCCCTGTGGCGGTTTCTTTCAACTTGGCAACAGCTACGATATCGCCCGGACCTGCCTGGGGAACACCCTCCTGCTCCCTGCCGGCCATCTTAAGGAGTTGTCCGTATCGTTCCCTGGTTTCCTTGGTTGCATTATAAAAGGACCCGTCCGGCCTCACGGTTCCGGAATAGACCCTGAAGATACTGAGTCTTCCGGTGTACGGGTCGGCAATCGTCTTGAAAACCAGGGCAGAAAAGGGCTCATCCGGAGCAGGACGGCGTTCCATCCTGTCTCCTGTAAGGGAGTCGATGCCAACCTTTGGACCGCGGTCAAGGGGAGACGGGAAACAATCATTAATAAAATCCATCAAGCGATCTATCCCGATATTCCTGGTCGCTGAACCGCACAGCACAGGCACAAAGGCTCGGCCAAGGGTGCCAGCGCGCAGTCCCTGCATGAGGTCTTCATCGGTAAGGGGGTGACCGTCCAAATATTTTTCTAAGAGTACATCATCGGCTTCAGCAATGTTTTCAATCAGGGCCTCCCGCTCGGTTGCCACCTGGTCTTGAATCTCTGCGGGAATCTCCCCGATCTTCGATTTTCCGACTTCTTCGTAAAAATAGGCCTTTTGGCTGATAAGATCGACGACCCCCTTAAAGTTTTCTTCCGTACCTATAGGCAACTGCAAGAGAATCGGTTTTGGGGTGAAGGTCTGGGCAACGTCCTTTAGAGTTCCGAAAAAGTCGGCCCGATCCCGATCCATCTTGTTGATAAAGACCAGCCTTGGCATCTCGAGGTGGTCTGCAAATTCCCATGCCTGTTCGGTCTGCACCTTCACTCCGTCGATTGCCTCTACCACTACAATAGTGCCATCAGCCGCCTGAAGGCAGGACCGTGCATCCGAGAAAAAGTTGGCGTCTCCAGGGGTATCAATGATATTTACCTTGTGCTTTTTCCAGGTATACTGATGGAAGGCCGTGCTGATGCTTATGTGCCGCCGGACTTCTTCAGGCTCAAAATCCATCGCGCTATTGCCCTCATCCACACTTCCCAAACGATTGGTAACCCGAGCGTCAAAGAGTAAGGTCTCGGCCAGGGAGGTCTTGCCTGCTCCCCCGTGGCCAACCAGTCCGATGTTTCTCAATTGGTTGACAGATTCACTCATGAAAACTCCTCTCCAATCCTCGATTTTTCTTTATACCTATATTTTGGACAAGAAAAAATCAACCCCAAAATTCCGGTGGTGCCGGTCGATCGTTGCTCCGCCGGAGGTGCATTCGTAGCCAGCCTGTGTCAATCCTTCCGATGCACTGAACGAACGAGATCCTCAGGTATGCTCAGAGCAGGATTACCAAGCGTCAACAATTTGACACATTGCCATACCGCGAATGAAATTCGCCCGCATTTCCATACTCAGATATTTGAACAAAGAAGCTCTAATCGGTTGGGATTATAGATAATTACTTGTCTGGAGCATTACGGCATGAATCCTGCTTGCAAGAGACGGTGGAGACGGTGTTGTGTTCCCACATTCAGTTTTTTCCCTAATGTGCCGATGTATATCGAAGATGCAGAATGGAGTGATGCTGTTATGAAACGTAGACCAAATCCCATTCACAAGTCAGGCAACAAAAACACCTATTGCCCTTATTATGAAAAGTGTCTGGATCATGCCGTCGAACGCCGCTGGAACTATTGGAGCTGTTCTGAGTGTCCTCACAAAGCGACACAACAACCGCCGAGCGAAATCCAAACCGTTCACGACCCAGGCGATTACTATCAGGTGCCATCGCAGATTTTCCGAGAGCTCACGTACCGACTCGGTTGAGTGAAAAAAGCGCCAAAGACGATTTATGACCACTTCGCCATACTCTCTCAAAAGATTTGAGCTATCCTCTGATCCATCAAAAGCCATTATTTTTCTGCAAACTCAATATCATGAAGTCAGATCAGCGTGGAAGAAGACGCTATGTTTTGAATTGAACGACAAGATTCTTGACAATCGACTGGCCAAGTGTTATACATCATTCATCTTCCCGCTATTGCAGCAGCATTTCACAGTCGACCATATGCTTTGACAATCGGAAGATTGTACGTAGGATGCGGTGAGTCAGGTCAGACGACTTTTTTTAAAGCAAATTCGGCATCCTTCATTCCTCGGTTTACACTTTTCAAGAATGCGGGCGCCAAGAGATAAATTCTTTTGTTCGTACTTTTTGGTTTCAGGTTTCAGGTGTCAGGAGCGAGAAACGCAAGACCTGCCCGCCATTGCCGTGTATGCGGGCATTGTAACCTCGCTGTGACGCAGGCGTTGGCAGGCGGGTCTGAAACCTGAACACTGAAACCTGAAACCCCAAACCTGGAGTGGTGAAAAAAAGTGTAAACTACTTTATGGCGAAAATGAAGGATGCTTAAAGCCCTTAAGATTCTATAGAGAGGAGGATCGATTATGAAGAGATCTTTTCTTGCTGTCGTGATCGCGGTAGGGATATTATTATCAGGAATGACCGGATGTGTAACCGAGGAATACGTCAAAGACCAGATCGCCGTGATAGATACCCAGATTGGCGAGGTCCGGAAGAAGACGGAGGTGAACCGGATGGAGATCGCCAGTTTGAAGAAGTCGGCTGATCAGATGCGCAAGCATTCGAAAACAGTTCAGGAGGCGATGTCACGGGCTGAGGAGGCGCACAAGCTTGCAAAGGGCAAGTTACTTTATGAGGCGACGATCTCGGGCGAGTCGGCTTATTTTGGCTTTGACGAAAGCAGTCTCTCCGATGAAGCCAGGATGTGTCTCGAAGTTTTTGCCGGAGTCGTGAAAACGGAAAACAAGAATGTCTACATCGAGATTCAAGGGCACACGGACAACATCGGGACAGAAGAGCACAATCTGAAGCTGGGCCAAGCCCGGGCCGAGGGAGTCATGCGTTACCTGCACATGGAGCACGGTATTCCACTGCACCGCATGAACGCGTTTTCTTATGGTGAATCCAAGCCTGTTGTCGATAATAGTACCCCCAGCAACCGGGCGAAAAACCGGCGGGTTATGATTGTGGTGATGGAGTAGCAGAGATCTGGCGATTCTTCCCGCAATTTCTTCAACTGAGGTAACGCCGAAAAGGTCACAATAAGCCGTCAACGTGCATACCAGAAGGCACCCTTTCCATTGGTTACTGAGGGATCCATACTGAAATAGCTAAACGCGATCCCCCTGTCGCCTTGCTCCAAGCGAAGGATGGTGGAGGCGGCGGGAGTCTAACCCGCAAAACCCCACGCCAGTCGTGGGGTTGCGGGCGATTGATCACACTTTGATACCAGTCACTACTTCACACCACCCCCCTCGGGTACGTTTGTTTGAAAAGTAGCGGACGGTCAAGGATGCCTGCCATCTTTGCTTTTCACTTGACATCAAAAGACACTTTGCTATGCAGGACAATAGTACGTAACGATCATCGTGATTCCTTACGCATTCACTATACCGTCTTTTGTCCTTTCCTGAAACCCATGAAGGAGATGGGACATGGCTAAACAAGCGACCAAAAAGAAACTTAGCACCCAAACTGGAAAGTCTGTTCAGAGCGGCAAATCAATGATTGAAGTTATCAAGAGACGCCAAACTGAGGAGCTTGTTTTGGCATTTTGTGGCCCATTGGGTGGCGGCACAACAGCCGTTGCCGATGAAATCATAGGGATTCTTAAGGAGTTCAAATACTCTGTCAATAGAATCAAGTTGAGTGGATTGATTTCATATCACATAAAAAAGGTCGTTCCAGAACTGAAAGAAGACCAACTCCTAGGAGATGTCAACTGGGAAATGCCGATAGAGGAAATGGATCCCGCCGTTCGAATAGCCGTTCTTCAATCTGCAGGCAATCTGTTAAGAAAAAAGGTCTCCAATGACGTATTAGCTCAACTATCTATTAAGGAAATTGCGTTTTAGAGAGAGGAGAGCCAACAGGATAGTGGGGATGCTCCAAAAATAGAGTCTCGCCGATTTGCAACCGTCCTGGACAGCTTGAAGCACCCTGACGAGGTAAACCTATTACGTACTGTCTATGGAAATATGTTTTACCTCTTTGGCGTGCTTTGCCCAGAACACTTGAGGAAACAACGTCTGACCGACAAAAAGAAAATCGAATCCGCCAATGCAGTTCAATTAATGGAGAGGGATAAATCCGAAGACGAAAAACATGGCCAACAGTTATTAAACACGATTTTTCACGCAGATTTTTTCGTAAGAAACACAAAGGACAACATCAATTCATTCCGACCCAATTTGGAGCGCTTTGTTAAATTAATTCTTGGCGAAGCCCCAATAACACCTACAAAAGAAGAAAGCGCGATGTATTAGGCCCAATCTGCCTCAGTTCGATCAGCTTGTCTCTCACGACAAGTCGGAGCGTCTATCGTTAGTGCAAGCGGGGAATTAATCTCAACGGGATGCAACGATGTTCCAAAATCTGGTGGGGGATTGTATACTCAAGAAGATGGCGATGAAGATAATAGATGTATGAATCTATATGGAAAAACCTGCATGAATGATGAATACAAAGACAGTATCTTTGAAGATATTGACAGTATTTTGAGGGACGAAATAGGAAACTCAAAGAAGTTGGATGCAATTTCGAAAAGAATTAGAACACATGATAGGCTCCAGAACTTGAGCGAATATTGCCGAGCCATTCACGCCGAAATGGACGCGATTACCGGTGCGGCAAGAAAGGGAGAGGTTCCATTAAGGGGCGCATCAATGTTTTGTACAACATTTCCATGCCATAATTGCGCAAGACACATTATAGCCTCAGGGATTCAAGCCGTGTACTATATTGAACCATACGAGAAGAGCCTTGCCCTAAAACTACATAAAGATGCAATTGAATTTGATCCTGATTTGATCGAATCCTCGGATTGCCAAAGTAAGGTAATCTTCATACCTTTTGAAGGGGTTGCACCAAGGCGTTACTTGACTCTGTTTCGGGCCAGAGAAAGAAAAAAAGAAGGGAAAAAGATTGATTTAGATTTAAAAGAGGCCAAGCCTACCATTGTCCAATTATTGGACACGTACAGAGAGTATGAATCAAAAGTAGTGGAAAACTTGGAACAAATCGGCTTTCACGATGAAGAAAGTTAAACTCGTTCTTGACAAAGAGTGTCAAATTATTTTATAGGGATAATTATTTCAATCATTCCTATTCTATTAATCTCTCTTATGTAATGATGAGGTTATAAGCCATGGCTTCGAAAAAGAAAGACACCACAGGCAATAGGAATCGACTGGGGTTACCGTTTGGTGACCACTCTGATCATGGTTGGCACACTCAAGAACATAAAGACAATGTCGTCTGTCTGAGCCAGCGAACGCAAGAAAAAGAACGTTCTACTCGTATTGAACACAGAAAGAACATAGCAAGAAAGTTGATTGATTATGCAGAGTCGTTAGATTGGTAGCGGCTCTGATCTGGATTCTCAATGGTTGTCTCGCATATTTAAACTTTTAGCCTCTTTAAAACGTACAAGGTTCCCAAAAGCACCCTCCAAAACCACTTTCATCTGTTGCGTCTGATACTCGCAGTACCTATCCGTCATATCAGCCCTTGAATGGCCGTAAATCTTCTGGACCATTTCTTTAGGAACACCTTTTTCAATATGACGACTATGGGACGGGTATTGATATATTGATAAAGGCCAGGATATCAATATATCAATACCCGTCCCCAAGCCCCGTCCGTTTGACTTTCTGGGATTTACACATATCTGTGCGAAGACCCGGAAAGATGGGTATTTCACCATAAAGCGCAAGAGTATATCAAGGCGTCTTCACCATAAGGTCAAAGAGGTGGGAGATAAGCTCAATAGGGTGAGGCATGCGCCGGTGCCCGACCAAGGCAAATGGCTACGGAGTGTAATACAGGGTTTCTATAATTACCATGCGGTGCCGGGAAATAGGGATACACTTGATGCGTTCCGAACATTACTGGCCCGTTCATGGTTCCAGTCATTGCGCCGACGAAGCCAGAAGGCCCGCAGCCTTAAGTGGGAACGAATGCAACGGATAATCAACAAATGGTTGCCTCATCCAAGTATACTGCACCCATATCCGAATCAACGTCTCTGCGTTACACACCCGAGGTAGGAGC
>JAQYWL010000274.1 GCA_030145035.1 Desulfobacteria bacterium
AGTTTCCATCCAGAAATGGCCATTTTTCGCAATCTCGGCGTCAATCTGCGGGATCGCTTGTGCGACGTACCGACGTACGTCTCCGCGCAATCCCTTGATTTGACTCGGGGCATCCATGCCCCTCGCCCTTGCGGGCAGCCTGACGGCTGTCCAATTCCGCTGTCCTGCGGAATTGTCCTTGACCTTGCGGAAAATTACTCATTTCTGAATTGGAAACTGACGCCAGTGCCCAGTGTTGTGAGATTCATTTCTGGATGGACACTACCTAAGTCTCGAAATCTTCATCTTCCATTTGACCCCGGAATCAGGATCGGAGCTCTCAGTCTCCCTGATAGAGACATAACTCATGTTTTTTTTCAATGTACCTGAGGAATGAAGCCCTCTGATGGTGGTATGAGAAAAAATCGTGCGATGAACTTTTACAACAGGTAACCCCTTTTCCTGGCGTGACCATTCAGACAGGGCTTCGATTTCATCCTGCAATTCCTTAATCTCTTGTTCGGAATTCTTGATCTCGTTTTGAAAGCCGGTAATTTTTTCCGTGGTTTCATCCTGATCACGGAAAAGTTTTTCCAGGGACTGTTCGGTCTCACCTATCCTTGAATCCAAACCCTTCATGAGCATTTCAGCCCGTGCCGGTTCTTTACTATTGTTTGCTTTTTTTAGTTTTTCCATCTTCTCCTTCAATGTCCGTTGTTCCACCATAGCGCGGTCCTGAACTTGAGCCAGTTCTCCTATTTCTTTGTCCAGCCTGTTGGATTCCTCCCGGAGTTCATTCACCCGTGTTTCATGCTTTTCCTGCTCTTCTTGTTTCAGTGTAATTTGTTCTTTAATCCTATCAATCTCGTTTCTGGTCCTTTCATCGAGACCGACAATTAGAGTGCATGGATTTGATGTGGCAGAGCCGATCTCATTTGCTTCTATGCCTTTTTTCGCGGAAATCGATGAGGAAAGAATCTTGCCATTTTTAATGAGGCACGCACCGCTTGAGTCAATGTTGGAATTAATAAGTTCGTTCTCCACTGCAACATCACCTCTAGCATCGATATCCGCACCATTGACATGTTTGGCCCTTACGCTTCCGCCGGTCTTGATGTGTGCGCCAATAATTCCTTCCAGGACGACAATATCTCCAGCAATGTCTATTTCTGCTTTGAGTATTTCCTTGGCCGAGAGCCTTCCGCCTTTTACACTGAAGCCGTCATGGACTGATCCGCGCACGTCAATATTACCGGCAAAGTCGATGTGCCCCGTGTCAAGCCCCACATCACCGGATATTTTGAGTTCAGACCACACAGACAGCTTACCATAGGCCGAAATCTCAGGCCGTCCATCAAGGTTCGCAAGAACCTTGAGTCCATCTTCGGATGTTTCAGCACCTTTCCCGCATCGAAGTTTGATATCTCTGGGTTTTGGCGCAGGAATGGGGTTGCCAAATACGTCTATCCCCGGCGTTCCGTCCATGCCGGGAATCTTTTCGGCGATGAGATTTCCTTTTCTTACCTGTGGAATTTCTCCCCGCTCTTTGAAGTCGATGACCCCGCCTTTTTTGACCGTGCCGATTTTTGACGGATCCGTGTCAAAGTGATATTTGACTTTGGCGTCCCGGGCCGGTTCGGGTGCTTTGCCTTCTGCAATCTTCCACGGTTTTTTTTGGATGGGTCTATTTTTCAGATATTCCGTTATTACCGTGTCATCAACAATGCCGTACTTGATCCCTTTCGTTGCAAGCAGTTCTTTGATATCACCCAAAGAGATTTCAACGGGCATTTGGCCCTTTGGACAGATATGGGCCTCGAGTTTGTGCTTTGAAACCGTCAAACTGAACACCTTATCAGAGACTTCTTGCTCTTCAATGCCTTTACCTGCCTCCTGTCTTCCGTCTCTTTCATGGGTGGGTTCCTGAACCGCCTCTTTCATGACGGCACTTTTCTGAAGCGATTTCTTTTGATCACCCGCAGGTTTGAAGGAAATTTTAAATCTTAGGCCGCATTTTTTACAGGAAACAATCTTTCCCTCAAGCGCTTCGGGATCTCGATGCCTGTAATGGCACGAAGGGCATGTGCATATTCTAGCCACGTTAAGTCCCCACATTCGTTAGACAGCGCCCGTCCACAAATTCCCCCTCCCCTTGGGGGCCTCCGGCTCGTAGAGCTCTCTGAGGCGTAGGCTCCACGAGCCGGAGGCCTTCGCCGTCTATTTCTTGAATATCTGTTCCAGTTTTTCCTTGATGGCCTCTGGTGTGAAAGGCTTTACAATGTAGTTGCTTACACCGGCCTGAACCGCTTGAACAACACTATCTTTCTGTGCCTCTGCAGTAACCATCAGAAATGGCATATCCTTCATCGATTCATCGCTCCTTACGGTTTTCAACAGGTCCAGCCCTGATACCTTGGGCATGTTCCAGTCGGATATTATCAAGCCAACCTCGTCCTTCTTAAGCACCGCAAGGGCGGTTGATCCATCGTCGGCCTCTATCATGTTTGTGAAACCGATCTGCTTAAGGACATTTTTCAGGATACGCCGCATGGTGGCAAAATCATCGACTACCAATACTTTCATGTTTAGATCCATCCTTTGTCGCTCCTTTGCATTTCTTGTAACCGTTCACACGGTTCCAATGTTTCCAATGGGCTGGTTTTTGTGGCCCCGCCATGCTTAACTCCCCTTGTTAATGGCAGGACAAATGTAGATCCGCCTCTGGCGGGAATCTGCCAGTTACAGGGGAATCATGGTTATTGCGCGTGAACGGTCACCATTTCTTTTCGCTCTTCAATACAGCCCTCAATGGTAAACTCCCCATTTGCCCTGTATGCGGCTTATATCTGTTTCTGGCGCTTCACCGGTCTGAAGTCACAACGGCCACCTTTAATAATTGGCCCTCAAAATCGAACATAACCTCCCGTGCGCCTGGGACCGGACGGAGTTCCGAACATGGCTGCAATCTCTCTGCCACTGGAACGTCAAGAGCAACACTGCTATCAAGGCCTAACCTGGTCATAAGATTTCCGGCAATTACGTTGGCGGTCTCTTTAAATACATCGATGAGATCGGTCTCTGCAAACGGTTGGTCTGCGCCCAGAAGATTCTTTGCCATATCTACGACTAATTGTTCAGAACTGTAGAGCATAAGCGTCTCCGAACCATTCTTCACGGCAACCCCGGCCTTGAAACACGATTCAGGAAAAGAAGGCACCGGCTCATCTTCTGCAATCACCTCCGGAAACATAAAGTACATGTTCTCGAATACATGAAGAACGACCTCCTTTACGGCCCTTTGGATCTCTTCTCTTTTCATCTTCCTCTCCAGTAATAAAATCGCTGCGCGATTTTATGAATGGTTTTCACTGATTTCAAACAGCCCTGGCACGTCCAGGATGAGGCCCACGCGGCCATCGGCCAGGATGGCTCCGCCGGCCATCCCTTTCACACCCTTCAACTGTGCGCCCAGGCTCTTGATTACAATCTCTTGCTTGCCAACAAGCTCATCCACCAGGATACACTTGTGCCGGGCGTCACTTTCGGCCACCACAACAATCGCTTCCCAGGGATTATGGTGCGCGGGCTCAAAGTCAAAAAGCTCATGGAGCCTGACCAGGGGATAAAGACTTTCTCTGACCTTGATCATCTCCCCCCTGTCAACCACCGTGGTGCAGTCCGCCCTGTCGGGCCTGAGAGACTCAACCACCGAGGCCGTGGGGATGATATAGTCCCTGTCCCCTGCACGCACAGTGATGCCATCGATAATGGCCATGGTCAGGGGCAGTTTCATCAGGACCGTTGTTCCCTGATCTTTTGCCGAATCGATATCAAGCGCCCCGCGCATCTTGTCAATGGCTCGTTTTACCACGTCCATGCCCACACCGCGGCCGGAGACATCGGTTACCTCATCTGCTGTTGAAAAACCAGGCTGAAAAATAAGACTATAGATCTCCTGATCAGAGATATTTTCACCAGATCGGATCAAATTACGCTCTATAGCTCTTGCGATGATCTTATCCCGGTCAAGGCCCCTGCCGTCATCTGAGATCTCAATCACGATATTTCCCCCCTTGTGATAAGCCCTCAGCGTCACTGTGCCGGTCTCGGGTTTGCCCATCGCTTTTCGCACCTCGGGCTTCTCAATACCGTGATCAACAGAATTCCTTACCATGTGCACCAGGGGATCATAGATCTCATCCACCATGTTGCGGTCTATCTCGGTCTCCTCGCCAATCATCTCAAGCGTTGCCTTTTTCTCGGACTTCCTCGAAAGGTCCCGCACCAGGCGGATCATTTTTTGAAAGGTCTGTTTGATGGGAATCATGCGCATCGACATCGAAATCCTCTGGATCTCAGCGGTAATTCGCTTGAGCTGGCCCATGTTGGAATAAAGTTTCTTGTCCTGGCTGACCAGGTCTGTCATATCCTGGCCCAACATCGCCTGGGTAATCACCAATTCTCCCACCATATCCACCATGTTATCAAGCTTCTCCGTATCAACCTTTATAAAATGAACCGCCTCCGCTCCCCTTTCGGAAACACCTGCACCTTCCCGCAGAACCTTCTGGTCTCGAAGTGCCCCGGCCACCTCCCTGGCCGTGGCCTTTTTATCTTCGAGCAGGATCTCACCGATCTTCTTGTCTGACCGGGGTGGCCCGGCTTGCTTCTCAAGGGCGCGAGCCACGTCTTGCTCGGTTACAATTCCCTTTTCAACCAATATGCTTCCCGTATCAGTGCCGTCGCCCTCTGGAACGTCTGCGGCTTTGCTCTGAATCTGTTCAACCTCACCAACCTGTATCCTTCTTAATCGATCCAGAAAAGCCTCCAACCCGAAATCAGCCGGTTCAACCGTGCCGGTCTCAAGCTGTTGCCTGAGATGGTTGATCATTGCCTTCATCAAATCGACTGCGTCCAAAACCACGTCAGTGATCGCTTCATCCACGGTCAGCTTTTGATTTCTGGCATCATCCAGAAGCGTTTCCACTTCATGGCCAAGCCGGTTGATATCAGAAAGATTCAGAAAACCGGAAACCCCCTTGATCGTGTGAAAAGGCCTGAAGATCGCATCGATCACCTCAAGATTCTCAGGGTCATGCTCAAGGGCAAGGACATTGACCTCTATGGTTCCAAGATGTTCCAGGGCCTCCATAATGAAATTTTCAACCAGTTCCCTGTCCTGAGCAATGTCCAGGATTGCCCCGCCCTGTTTGTCGGCAGCATCCTCTTCGGATTCGCCCCCCTCCCAAACCCTCCCCCTTGAAGCCCGCCCTGCCCGCCCTGGCGCGACAGCTTTGGACGGATGTGTCATCCCTGTCATCCCGGTCTGGGCCAGGGGCGCGACCTCCTCGAAACAAGCTGTTGCCCTTGAAAACCCGGTCTGGGCCAGGGGGGGAGGGCAGGGTGGGGGTGGTAACTTGTCGGCAGCATCCGAAAGGCCGCATTCGGAAAGAAATCTTGCTATCTTCTCAGAAGCAGCCTCGATATTATCTGCATCCCTTAAAATCTCCTGAAACAGTGAAACGCCATCCTCAATCTGCTTTAGACCTTGCTCCGGCGCAGGCAGCTCACCCAGCACCAGCTTTTCTCCAATCGACTTTATCGCCTTCCCAAGACCGGCAAAGGTCTCTCTGCCGGCTCCTGTGAACACACCAACAACTTCATCCAAACGATTCAGGACAACACCCAATCCCGGAACGTCCTTTGGCTCTAGCATCACCACTTCAAGGGCAAGCTTGTCGACTAAGTTTTTTGCAGTATTAAGATAATCTTCCATCGCTCAATTACTTCCTTTGAGCAGTGGTCAGTGGTCAGTGAACAATCGTATCCTCTTCATATGGGTCATCGCGGATTAGTGGGAATTCCATGCCACGTAGGGCAGCATTTTACATGCCACCATAATCCCGGTCGGGTATAAAACCCGACCCTACAACGGATTTGTGTGGTGTATCCAACGTATTTTTCTAATCCGCGTTGAGGCATCGTAGGGTGGGCACTGCCCACCAAAAAATGCATGTCGTTGTTGTTGGTGGGCGGTGCCCCTACATATCTGGGTGGTAAAAAAAGTGTCTAAGACGTCCAACGTGAACCAGAATCATGGTATAAAAAGGATTATTAAGCAACTTCAGGCACTCCAGCTCATTTCAGTTCACTTTCATCATTACTCCAATACTCCAATACTCCAATGATCGAATTAGCGCAGAGCCCTTAACTTCAAACCATCATGGGCTTCACAAGCTGCGCGCTACAAGAGGTTTATAACCTCCTGGGCAATGCGATCCAGGGGAGCGACTTTTTCCACTGCTCCGGCCTTGGCTGCTTCCTTTGGCATGCCATAAACCACACAGGAGGCCTCATCCTGGCCGATGGTCCTTGCCCCGGCCTGTCGCATTTCCAACATGCCCTGTGCGCCGTCTGAGCCCATCCCCGTCATGATAACTCCTATGGCATTGGCGCCCGCATATTGCGCGCTGGAGCTAAAAAGCACATTGACCGACGGCCTCTGATGACAGACCATGGGCCCAGTCTTCACGGACACGTAGTATCGAGCCCCACTGCGTCTCAGGAGCATGTGATAATTTCCAGGGGCAATCAGTGCCCGCCCGGGCAGTACTGAATCTCCGTTTTCGGCCTCTTTCACGGTAATATTACAGATGTTGTTCAGCCTTTCCGCAAACGCGGTCGTAAAATTGGGGGGCATGTGCTGCACCACGAGGACGCCTGGAATCGTTGCGGGAAGCCTGGTCAAGACCTTCTTCAGGGCTTCTGTCCCTCCTGTGGAGGCCCCGATTGCAATGACCTTGTTCGTGGTTTCCTTCAGTGCACGCGTAGTGAGCTTTACCGGTGCTTCCTCAACCGGAGTCTCCTTCTCTCGCTGCGACACTCGAGCCCTGGCTGCTGCCCGTATCTTGTCTGCAAGTTGCTGCTTCATATCCCCGACCGAATACGCTGTCCCCGGCTTTGACAACACCTCCACGGCACCACTTTCAATCGCCTCCAGGGCGAGTTTTCCGCCATTGCGTGTCAGTGAACTGACAATAATGACCGGAAGGGGATAATATTTCATCAATTTTTTCAGGAAAGTAATGCCGTCCATACGCGGCATCTCTATATCCAGGGTCACCACATCTGGTTTCAATCTGAGAATCTTATCCCTGGCAACATAAGGATCAGGCGCTGTTCCGACGATCTGGATGCCTCGTTCCCTGGAAAGCTCCTCGGTAAATATCTTTCGCACAATGGCCGAATCATCCACAATTAGAACCTTAATGTCTTTCATCAAGAAAACCGAAGGAATCGTTATTTGTTATTTGTTATTCGATTGTCGATTGATGATTGTTGATTTGTTTTGTTCAATCATCAATCCAAAGCAATCCGCAATCTAGAAATCACACCCCTCAAGGGCCTCCTTATCTTGCATTGCTTCCTCGTCCATGCCCAGCACATCCATCAAGATGTTTCTGATCTCCTCCGGTCTGAAGGGCTTCTTGATGCAGGCCCTGGCCCCCATACCCAAAAGCTCATCGAGCCGCTCTTCTCGACCCTCTGTGGTCACAATCACGACCGGCGTTGTTGACACAGTGGCTTGTGCGTGCAGCGCCTTCAAGAGCGCCCTGCCATCCATTTCCGGCATGTGAAGGTCGGTTAGGATGATGTCCGCCCACTCCTTATCAAGGACAGATAGGGCCTCCCGACCGTTTCCCGCCTCAAAGAACTGTCCTACATCAAAGCCCGACATCTCAATGGTCTTTCTGATAACGCTTCGCATGGTCGAAGAATCATCAACGATTAAGACATTAAATGCCATAGTACACCTTCCGCTTGCACGTATTGCAAATCCCGCAACTTATTGAGGCTACTGGTTTTTTGTAGCAGCCTATTTATGCCATTCACAGGGAGTGATGGAGTATTGGAGTAGTGGAGTAGTGGGTATTAAAAGCGGAAAGAATCATTTCTATTCCTCCAAAACCATCACTCCAGTACTCCATCACTCCAGTACTCCAATTGTGGTTCGACAAGCTCACCACCCTGAGCAAAGTCGAAGGGGGGCCAAGCCCTTAAGATAGCCCCAAAATATCCTGGACCTTGTTGTACTCGTCGTAGAAATCGATCACGATCCCTTGCAGGTCCTTTGCCTTCAGTCCGTAACGTTTCATGACTTCTTCTTTTCCACGATAAGAAAGCCCGTCACGTCCTACCCCAATGCCCATGGAAAGGGTTATGATGTTGGCAAGGTAAATGATCGGAGTCAGCGGGTCATCATCCGGGGCCTCATCAGGCATATGATGCAGCCGGATCGCCTGAACAATATCTTCGGGAAAATTCCACGATTCAGCTATCTTTGCCCCCACCTCTGCATGGTCGATACCGAGCATTTCGCTTTCGCCTTCGAGAAAAGAATGCCTTCCTTCGTTGACCAGGGCAATGATCTGCTCAAAGTATCTGTCAACAAACCTGCTGAGCACCACTTTTCCGATGTCGTGCAGAAGGGCTGCCGTAAACAGAGACGGGGGCTCGGACTCAGTCACACGATTAGAGATAATCCTGGAGATGATTCCCGTTGCCACCGCGTGCTTCCAGAGTTCACCTTTGGCCAGATCATAACCTATATTTTCCTTATGAAAAAATTTTACAACCGTGCTTGCCAGGATGATATTCTTCAACTCGGCATTACCCAGCAGCACCAGCCCCTCCCGCAGCGAGTGGACCTTTCTCCTGAGGCTGTAATAGGCCGAATTGCACAGTTTCAATACATTCGCTGTGATCGCCTGATCATACTGGATAATCGAAATGAGCCTATCCACAGACGCATCAGGATCATCCAGTATCTCCAGCGCCCTGGTGGCCACATTCGGAAAGGGTGGAAGCTTTTTGATCGATTTTACTATGGCATCAATATCTATCATAGAATTCTATACCCCTGACCGGAAACCTTCAGAGACAATTCCCCTGTGGCAATGCTGAGCCGCATCGTCCTGTTGACCGTGCCTCCGATATCTTCACCATCAATAATGACCTTGTTACGCCAAAAGATCTTTCTCAAAGCCGCATAATTCCGCTTTCCGATATTGAAGACCCCGGATGCGTCCATGACCTGGGACCCACCGGCAACCTTGACAATCATCCGCCCCTTCGCGGCCCCGAGCTTGTAACAGGACTTGAACAGGATCGGTATG
>JAQYWL010000266.1 GCA_030145035.1 Desulfobacteria bacterium
AAGAAGGGGAAGAAGTGGAGATAGAATCTCCGGTATTCAAGGTACTGGCCAACCAGCCGGTCTCTTTTTCGCTTTACAGTTCTAATTCCAGGACCGGCGATCAGCTCGGCCATGTGTTGACCGTGTGTGAAGATTCGTTGTTTCAACTCCCTCCACTTTCTACCGTCTTGCGGTACGGGAAAAAAGGGGTTGTCCGCAAAATACCGGTTTACCTTTGCGCACGCCTCACAGAGATTGGAACACTGGAGCTTGCCTGCCATTCCATGGAGACAGATCATCGATGGAGGCTTCAGTTCAAGATCCGACCAGATGTCAGTGAAAAGACAGGGGACAAAAAACAGCCCAAAGACAAGCCGAAAAAAGAGTCAATTTCAGAGAAATCAATAGATAGAGCGTTGAAGACCTTGAGAGTTGCGTTTGCTATGGAAATGCCTCTTTCTGATGATCAGGTTACACCCACTACTCTAATGAAGGCATTGCGAGACGATGTGGGGCGGAATAAGGAAAGCTGGCCCGTTCCGGTCTTGAGGCGTTTTTTGGACACGCTTCTAAAAGAGCCTGACCATCGAAAAAAGAGCGCCAGACATGAAGAAAGGTGGGTGAATCTTGCTGGGTTTTGTCTTCGCCCCGGATACGGTCATACCGGGGATGATTATCGAATGAGACAGATATGGAAGCTCTATCATGCCGGTATTATCTTTTCGCGTGACCAACAATGCCGGGTGGAGTGGTGGATCCTGTGGAGGCGGGTGGCCGGCGGGTTGAATCAGAGCCAGCAGATAACGCTTTTTCGCGATCTTTCTCCAGTGCTCTTGTCCGGCAAGAAAAAAGGAGCAAGGCAACACCGGGTCTCTCCACAGGAGCGGACCGAGATGTGGCGTACCATAGCGAACCTGGAACAACTTCCCGTCGATATTAAGGAAGAGATAGGCAGAGCGCTCATAAAGCACATCGGGACATCCCGCGGTGAAGGGCTCAATATGTGGGTCCTTTCGCGTATTGGCTCGCGTATTCCTCTCTACGGGCCCTTAAACGCAGTTGTTCCGGTCAGGACCATCAGAGGCTGGATAAAACAGATCCTTGAAGCAGAATGGAGAAAGCCAAATCAAACGGCATTTTGTGTGGTTCAAATGGCCTGTTTTACTGGAGATCGGGAAAGGGACCTTGATCCAAATCTCAGGGATCGCATCATGGAAAGACTCCAGGGATTGGAAGATGGCGAACGGTTGGCTCAAAGATTGTACGAAATGGTTCCCCTGAGTGCATCTGAGCAAGGACGCGTCTTTGGTGAAGAACTCCCGGAGGGGCTCCATTTGGCAGAATAACGTCGATCTTGGAATAAACAGATACTGGATGAATCGAATTGTTTTCCCCTTGATCAGGAGGCATCTTTCAATGTAAAGGAATATCAGAACTTGGGGCTCGGGTCCATTACTCCAACACTCCATGTCAATGGCATAAACCGAGTGCCACGTAGAGACCTACGCTTTTCCGCCGCAGGCGGATAGAATTTCCGACGTCCATCTTGCCAGGGACATTTACCGCCATGGGTTATGTTTTCGACTTCAAGGCAGCCCGGGAATACGACAACTGGTATCAGAATCCTGCGAACCGGTTCGTTGCTGATCTTGAAGATCAGCTTCTGCTCGGGCTGCTTGGTCATGTACGTGGGGAGCGGGTCCTGGACATAGGGTGCGGTACGGGTAGACATCTCCTTATGTTTTTGGAGATGGGCCTGGACATAACAGGTCTCGACGCATCGCCTTACATGCTTGACATTGCGCGAGAAAAACTCGGGCACCGTGCTGAGCTGCATCAGGGACTGGCCGAAGATCTCCCTTTTGAGGACAACAGCTTCGATATTGCCACCTTTATTACGACCCTGGAATTTGTAGACGATGTTCAAAAGGCCCTTCAAGAGGCATGTCGTGTGGCAAAGAACCGCATTTTTTTGGGTCTTCTAAACCGATACGCCATCAAGGGGATCGAGCGAAGGCTGAGGGGTATGTTTTCAGAAAGCATATACAATAGGGCCAGGTTTTTCAGTGTGTGGGAGGTTAAACGATATATCCGGCAGATTCTGGGCAAAACGCCTCTCAGATGGGGAACGGTTCTCCATCTGCCCGCCAGCTTCAGGAAATACACCCAACATCTTGAGAGGTGGCCCCATATTCACAGGTGCCCCTTTGGGAGCTTCATAGGTATGGTAGTCATACTTGTGCCACGATATCGGACCCGCAATGTACCCATTGGGTATGTGGGCCAGCCCAGAAGGGCTGCCCAAGGGTTGATGAAGACATAAAAGCTGCGCGATTTTATACAACGCGGCTACGCCGCTCAAGAAAAGGAAATTCCTGTACTATCAAGGTTGACTGCGGGAAATGTTCTCAAGCCGTCAGGCGCTATGTTTTCAAGCCTACAGGCGCAATGCGGATTGAAAGCGCAGAGAGCAAAGGGCATAGGGCAGAGCATAAAAGAAAAAACGCTATGCGCTATGCGCTATGCGCTATGCGGAGCGAAGCTCCAGTGACAAATGACCAATGACCAATGACCCCGGTGAAGTAAGAAAGCGACTTCACGGGGCAGGCCAATGACCAATGGAAGCCTATCTGTACGAACGATTAGAAGATAAGAAGGTCCGGTGCAACCTGTGCAACCACCGTTGCCTTACTAAGGTAGGCAAACGGGGCATCTGCGGCGTTCGCGAAAACCAGGATGGAATTCTAAAAACCCTTGTTTATGGAAGGCTGATCGCCCAGCATGTGGACCCTATCGAAAAGAAACCCCTCTATCATTTATTGCCCGGCTCACTTTCCTATTCCATTGCCATGGTTGGGTGCAATTTCAAGTGCCGTTTTTGCCAGAACGCCGATATTGCCCAGCTCCCGGCAGACCGCAAAGGGATGATCGTGGGGGATCTTTGCAGCCCGGAAGATGTGGTGAGCGCCGCAGAGCGGGCAAGCTGTCAGAGCATTGCGTATACCTACACCGAGCCTACCGTGTTTTTTGAATTTGCGTATGATACAGCGAAACTTGCACACGAAAGGGGTATCCTCAATCTCTTTGTGACGAACGGTTACATGACCTCCGAGGCCGTGCATATGATCCGGCCCTACCTTGATGCAGCCAATGTGGACCTGAAAGCCTTTAACGATGATTTTTATAAAGAGCAATGCAGCGCCAAGCGAAAGCACGTGATGGAGACCCTTAAGCTGATGAAGTCTCTTGGAATCTTTGTGGAGGTTACCACACTCCTTATTCCCGGACTCAATGATGATAAAGGAGAACTTCACCAACTGGCCTCCTTTATTGCGGACTCACTTGGTCCTGAGACCCCGTGGCACATCAGCCGTTTCCATCCAACCTACAAGCTTACAGACCGACCGCCTACACCGGCCGAAAGTATTCACCAGGCCCGGCAGATCGGGCTTGAGGCAGGACTCCGTTACGTGTACAGCGGCAATCTCCCCGGAGACGAAGGGGAGAATACAATCTGTTACGGTTGCGGCCAGCCCTTGATTGATCGGTGGGGTTATCGTATATCGAAAAATGTGATTACAGATGGTAAGTGCCCTAACTGTGGTGTCACGATTGACGGGATAGGCCTTTAACTCGATAGTATAGGAATTTCCTTACCTTGAACCTTGGAACTTTGAACCTGAGTAGTTACCAAAAATCCTTGAATGTTGCTCATAGGGAGGCCTCAAGAAAATGAGAAGGGTTGTGATAACAGGTGTCGGGGTTGTAACGCCGATCGGATGCGGAAAAGAGAGATTTTGGAATTCTCTTGAAGAAGGAGTTTCGGGTGTAGACAGAATTACGAAGTTTGACACTTCTAAGTATGATTGTAAGATAGCGGCAGAAGTTAAGGATTTTGACCCTTCAGACTATGGCATGAATAAAAAGGAAGTTAAAAGACTTGATCCTTTTAGCCAATATGGTTTAGCCGCTGCCTATGAGGCAATTGAAGATGCTCAACTGCCCCTTAAGGACAAGAATCCAAACATCGGAGTCATTGTCGGAGCGGCAGTTGGTGGATTATCAACAATTGAGAATGAAAAGGAACAATTCTTTTTGAGGGAGAACAAAGGCAAAAACGGCGCTTCCTTTGTTAGCGCCTTTTTTATTCCTACGATCATGCCAAACGCAGCCGCTGGAAATATTAGTATGAAATACAAGCTGAACAATTCAAGCATGAGTGCCGCAAGCGCATGCGCAACCGGGCTTCATTCAATCATATATGCTGCTAAGGATATAATGTTAGGTGATTCGGATGTCATGATCGCTGGCGGTACAGAAGGTAATCCTACTCCTTTGGGTGTAGGTTCCTTCACGAACATGAAGGCTTTATGTAGCGAATATGATGGTGAGCCAAAAAAGGCGAGTAGACCTTTTGACCGTGAACGTAAAGGCTTTGTTATGGGTGAAGGTGCTGGCATGGTAGTCCTTGAAAGTCTTGAACACGCACTTAAACGAGATGCTCGTATCTATGCTGAGCTTGCCGGATACGGGCTTACCTCCGACGCATACCATATTACGGCTCCTCATCCAGATTCTTATGAAATTGCGCGGGCTATGCAGCTTGCCCTTGATAGAGCTGGGATCAGCTATAAAGATGTTGATTATATTAATGCCCACGGCACATCAACACCTGACAATGATGTGTCAGAGACAAAAGGGATTAAGAAAGTGTTTAAGGATTATGCTTACAAGGTTAAGATCAGTTCAACCAAGTCAATGATGGGTCATGTTTTAGGAGGAGCTGGATCCGTTGAGACCGCTGTTTGTCTGCTCGCGATGGAAAGAGGTATTGTTCCTCCGACAATCAATTATGAAAATCCTGATCCTGAATGTGATTTATATTATGTGCCAAATAAAGCTGAACAATGTGAGGTGAATGTTGCGATGAATAATTCATTTGGGTTTGGGGGACATAATGCTGTACTCCTATTGAAAAAGTGTAAGGAATAGGAATTTGCTTTTCATAAACCTTTCCGTTCTTTTTGAAATCAAGCTGAAGCTGTGAGAAGAGGTTATATGCTGCGGTATTTATTGAGTCATTCACCGCTACGAGGAGCGAAGGGGCGAAAGGTCCTTATTCTTTTCAAAATCGGCATAGATGGATTTCAGGCGCGCTCTTTGCCTCTCCACGCAGGCAGGGATGGAGGCCAGGTTCTCTCCCTGATACGGCTGTTTTTGGGCAATACTCAGACAGAAGTCCATACCATCTTCGAGGTTCTTCTTGAAAGCCTGAAGTGTTCTGATTTCCCTGGGGGTGTACGTGCAGTGGGTTACCCGTACTTCAAAATAGTCCACATACATCACAATCTCCTTCGCAAACATATGTGGACGTTCGGATGAAACCAGCGACGGGCCTCTTCCGTAGATATGGTCCGCCATCTCTTTCAGTGTGTAGATCTTGTTGAACCAGGCGATATTGGGACCGGGACATATCGACTGGGGGGCTGT
>JAQYWL010000097.1 GCA_030145035.1 Desulfobacteria bacterium
GCCTACCCCGGTTAAACAATTTCTGGTTTAACAGGGCAGGCGGGACAGGCAGGGCAGGGATTGGGGATTAATGAAGGAATCTGATGGGGTAGGGCAGGGGGCTTGTGATTCGTAAGTCTTTGAAATGTTTGGTACGCCTGGCAGGATTCGAACCTGCGACCTACGGATTAGAAGTCTATCTAACTAACTGAAACAACAGGTAAAAGATAGTAACAGCAGGTAACTATTTTTCAACATTTTTGATAACATATTTCGCCATCAGCCGCTCCGCTGATTTCACCAACCTTACTCTTTCTTACTTACGTCTTTTTGAATCTGGGCAAGATTTGGGCAAGCCCTGCGTCATCCCCCTGCGGAGGCTTTGACGGCAGATGCGGCTGCTAATGCACGCCGTCCAGAAAGCACCGAAAGGGGGGATATTTTCTGTCAAATATTGACCAAATAGGCAGGCTTGCAATTTGTTACAAGTTGGCAAATTTAGTCAAGGAAGGCGCACACAAAGTTGTGTATGACTTGCCCAGGGCTATTAGGGGGCTTGCGTTACTGACGACGATCACGCCAACTCCTTAAAGACTTCTTCGGGGATGTAAACCTTAGAGAAGATCTCGCGGAGCAGGTTCAGTTTCCCTATCTTTCCCAGTCCAATCAGTACGGTAGAGTCGCTAACCACATTCACTTTTTGAGCCTTTCAGAGACCTTATCTGCAGTTTCAAACTCACGGGCTATTTCATCTTGATCGTAATCAACCACCGGAACGTCATTGTCGCTGAGATACTCTATGAAATCCCATTTTGAAAGGCCCGAGAGTTCAGCAGCTCTTCCCAATGAAAGCACCTTTTCCTTAAAATACTTCAACGCGAGCAGCTTTCTTGATTCATTGACTATCTTCTCCCTGGTCAAACCAGAGGCAGAAAGGGACAAGTAGAGCTGTTCCGGTAGATCTATTACCGCCTGGACGTTCCCCATTTAACTTTTGCCCTCCTTTCACACATTTTCAGAGTTTAAGACAGCTTAGCATGTCATAACTGAAAAACTCAAGGAAAAGTACAGGGTGTCTTGGTCATGCTCAGCCACATCAACCCATCCACGTGGTTTCCGAAAGCTACCAGCTTCCTCATCGCAGAGCCTGGCAGTTGCCCCTGAGGTTATACAAACGTCCTCAAAACTGTATGGCCTATCCGTTATCCCGTCAATCGCAGACCGTTCCCGCGCACCGGCTTGTTGGGACGATCAGTCCTGGAGCAGCGTGGTCTTGATTTCCTGGATCAAAAAGGGGATATTGGGACATCCGAAACTCAGCTCGGGAGCAGGGATGCGGTGGTGTTTGATGTTCGGCGGGATATGCTTATGATGAGGATGAGTGCTGGCCAGTTTCGAATCTGCGGTGTGGGGCTGAGAGTCATACCAGTACACTTTGTCGTTACCGCGCAAGACTTCGTAGCTGTAGCCTTCAATGGTTAGTGGACCGGTATCCCAGGTCAGGCGCTCATACACAACTAACCGATGTCCACCGGGGAACGCGAGATCACCTGTCAGTTCGGCGAGATGACGGCCGCGCCGAGCGACAATCAGCGCAGACCGAATAATATGAGGAAAGCGTTGTGGAAGCGTGTAGATAAAGGTCTCGTAGTCACGCAGGGACTTGAATGGACTCATGGCGAGCAGTTTTTTCAATCATCTCAGAGACTGTTTGTGTATCAGCACGCAACGACTGGATGGCAGTCCTGTACTGCTCGCGCCGGCGTAACCAGACTTTGTACGCGCTGGCCCAGGCTGTCCAATCTCGCACCCATGCCTCATCAGGGGGCTCTTCGCCATTCATGTACGATTCGTAAAAGGTCTCCGAAAGCACCCCATACTTGCGCTCATAGGTGCGCATCTCGTCTTCGAGGGCATAGATGTCTTGCAAAATATCATCAAACGTCATCGTACTGCTCCTGCCGCTTGCCACTGCAATCCACTTGCTTCTTTTCTATAGTCCAGGAAAGACTGCAATACAAGCGGAAAGTGGGAATGTGAGAACCGGAACTTCTACCATTTATTGCTCCATGTCCCTTTAACCTCCCAATAACACATCTAAATATTTAGGCTAACACAGAAAACTCATGCAAACAACGGTTTTTGCTTTAGCCAAGCCGCATCTGTTCCGTACCCTGACCCCAGATCCCCCTGTTCGAGCTTTTCCAAACCGACTCTATCCTCTAACGGTTATCCTGTCAATCCTAGGACTATAGGCCATCGGATCAGGAAAAAAAGGAATGGGCCGGAATTTTTTACCAGAAGGATCTTGCCGAAAAACGCCTAATGTGAGGAGACCCATGCCGCAGCATACGTTTTTGCACATTCTGCACCAACGTTCGCGCAGTAATTTGCAGCATGCGACCATAGCCATTCCTACCTCTTTGCCTTTCGATACCCAGCCCTTACCGCTTCCTGTTCGGTATCAAAATAGACTCGGTTTTCCCTCTTGATCTGGCTATAGCTGGCTTGGCCAGGAAGGTGATAAATCTTTGACCCCTTGTTGCCAATGACCTTTCCAGAAACCCCAGATGGAACTTGTAAAGTCTTCGTCTTTCCGCTCCAGATGCCCAGCCTATCTGCCATCGCCTCTTGCTCATAGCTACGGAACTCTTCATAGTAACGGAAACGAGAAGGGGCAATGATACGAGCATACCCCTCTTTGACAAGCTCGCTATTGAAGAGGGTGCCATCCAGAAGGAAGACATAGGCAAGTAGACGGCCGTAATTGTCATTGCGGTTAGAAGGCTCAAATTTGAGACGCACCTTTATCCCTTCAAGGGATCTCCTAGTAAACTCTGAGGCCTCAGGCCCAAAGAATTCCACAGGCTTATCTGGATGGACGGTCTCGGGTGTGTCCACGCCCAAAAGGCTCACTGTGATATCCCTCCAGCCTCGTCCAACATGGATGGTGTCACCATCGATGATCCGCGTCACAAGAACCCATTCACCATAAGGATTTCCACCGCTAAGGCCCCAGGAGGCGTATGCCACTAAAATAAGCCCAACAGATAAGGCGGGTTTTAACAACCATTTCTTGATATTAACCTGTTTTTCGTTAAGCCTGGAGACTCTCTGTATTTCATATACCAGCCTCCTTATCATGTTACGGTCTAAAACAGACCTGGTTCTATGATCTTTTATAAATTCGCACAGATTTTCAAGGTTTCTAACATGGACAAGAGAAGAACTTTGGCTCATGGTAGCACTTGAACCTGTAAATACCAGAAGGGCGTGGACGAAGATGTCTGATTGTATCCGCTCTTTTAAAAAGTAACGAAGTGATACGGCATTACGTATTACCTGCCTTATAGGGAACCTCTTGGGATAAGGCCGTCTGTAATTCTTGGTCTCTATAACAAATATGCCGGTAGGACCAACAAGGATGTGATCTATATTGCCTTTTCCTTCAGGCAGGAGAACATCATTGATTAAGACATAGGAATTGTCTAAA
>JAQYWL010000407.1 GCA_030145035.1 Desulfobacteria bacterium
AGCCGCTGCAACAAAATTTGGCAAAGATTTTCCTTGAAGTGAGATGGTTAATCTGGTATAAGATAGTTAGCAGCTAAAGTGAGCTAAAGTGAGCTAAAGTGCCTAAAGTTTAAGAAGGAATTCTGTCTGATTTCAATCCCTGAATCCCTGAATCCTCTTAACTTTAGCTGACTTCACCAGAAATTCATGAATTGCCGGCCAGTTGGCTAACCTTCCCTAAATTCTCTTCCAGTCTGCCTCTTTTTTCCGAAAGACGTTCCCTCCTCTGCCGCACCTTTTGAACCACCTCTTGCGGAGCCTTCAGCAAGAAATCTTCGTTGCCCAGCTTTTTGCCAATCCCATCGAGTTCTCTGGTAATTTTGGCAATCTCCTTGCTCAGACGCCCCTGCTCGAGTTCGTAGTCAATCACGCCCTTCAAAGAGACAAATATGGTGCAACTGCCAAAAACCGATGTCGCACATGAAGCAGGCCGCTTACCCGGTGGCCTCACCTGTAGGCTCTTTAACCTGCACAGGTTGACAATCATATTCAGGTGTCGCTCAAGCAACTCTCGAACCCCTTTGTCCGGGCTCTGAACCGTGGCTTCTACAAACGAGGAAGGCGGCACGTTCATCTCGCCCCTGATATTGCGTATTCCGCTTACCACGCCTATGAGCACGTTCATGGCCTCTTCCGCCTCACGGTTTTCCCGGCCCTTCGAGGTGCCTGGAAATTCCGCCTTCATGATGGAGCCTTCGGTGCCGGGGAGCTTATCCCAGATCTCCTCAGTAACAAATGGAATAAAGGGGTGGAGCAGACGCAGGGTTTCGTTGAGGGCCGACCAGAGGATAAACCGGGTCGTCACGTACTCGGGAGAACTCGTCTTTGCTGTCCCATCAGACAAAGGGAGAGTCCCGTAAAGGACAGGCTTGATTATTTCAAGGTACCAGTCACAGAGCTCGTGCCACACAAACTGGTAAAGGGCATTTGCGGCCTCGTTAAATTTGTACTCGTCAAGGCTCTTTGTCACGGTTTCCACTACTGAGTTGAGCCGGCTCAGAATCCACCTGTCTGATAGAGAAAGGTCTCGGGCATCTTGCGCCGGCTTATCAGGTTCAAAATCCGACAAGTGCATGAGGGAAAAGCGAGCCGCGTTCCAGAGCTTGTTGATGAAGTGACGGTACCCTTCTATGCGCTCTTCGGAGAGCTTTATGTCACGCCCCTGGGCTGCAAGGGCAGCCAAGATGAACCTAAAGGCATCTGCACCAAACTCATCGATTACATACAGGGGATCGATCACATTCCCTGTTGACTTGCTCATTTTCTTGCCCTCAGCATCCCGGACCAACGCATGGATATAAACATCCCTGAATGGGACCTCCTTCATGAAGTGCAGCCCCATCATCATCATCCGGGCAACCCAGAAAAACAGGATATCAAAACCGGTCACCAGCACCGAGCTAGGGTAAAAGGTCTTCAGGGTTTGAGTATCATCGGGCCAACCCATGGTGGAAAAGGGCCAAAGCGCTGAGCTGAACCAGGTGTCCAGAACATCGGTTTCCTGAACAAGGGCGCTGCCTTCGCAGGCGGGGCACACCGTGGGACGGTCCATGGCTACAATCAGCTCATCACAGTTCTCGCACGTCCAGGCCGGGATACGGTGCCCCCACCATATTTGCCGTGAGATGCACCAGTCCCTGATATTGTTCATCCACTCAAAGTATGTCTTGGTCCAGGTATCCGGTATGATTCGGGTGTCACCTGTCCGGACCGCGGCAATCGCTTTTTCTGCCAGGGGTTTGACCTTAACAAACCACTGCCTGGAAAGGTACGGCTCAACAGTTGTTCGACACCGATAGCAATGTCCCACACTGTGCTGGTAGGGCTCCACCTTCTCCAGGAGACCTTCCTCCGTCAGGGCCTCAAGGACTGCCTCTCGACATTCAAACCGATCTTTTTCCCGGAAACGGCCCGCTTGTTCATTCATGCGGCCGTCTTCGCCAATCACCTTGATAGCCTCAAGGTTATGTCGCACACCGATTTCAAAGTCATGGGGATCATGGGCAGGCGTAATCTTCAGGGCGCCGGTCCCAAATCTCATATCCACATATTCTTCAAAGATGATGGGAATTCGTCGGTTCATCAGGGGCAGTATCACTGTTTTCCCGTCCAGTCCGCGATACCGTTTATCATTGGGATTTACCGCTACGGCAGTATCGCCGAGCATGGTCTCAGGACGTGTAGTGGCTACAACAACCCCACCATTTCCTTTTTCAAAGGGATACCTGACGTAATACAGATGTCCGTTGTGGTCCTCATGCTCCACCTCTAAGTCTGACAGGGCGGTTCGACAACGAGGACACCAGTTGATAATATAGTCACCCCGATAGATTAAGCCTTGCTCATAGAGCTTGACAAACACGGTTCTTACGGCCTTAGAGAGACCCTCGTCCATGGTAAAGCGCTCCCGATCCCAATCGCACGAAGCCCCCAGGCGCTTCAACTGTTTGATGATCAGGCCACCGTATTCCTCCCGCCACTGCCAGACCCGTCTGACAAATTCTTCACGCCCCAGGCTGTGCCGGTTTTTCCCCTCCCTGGCGAGCCCCTTTTCCACCACATTCTGGGTAGCGATCCCTGCATGGTCAGTACCCGGCATCCACAGCACGTTGTAGCCCTGCATGCGACGGTAACGACAGAGGATATCCTGTAGGGTATTGTTATGGGCGTGGCCCATGTGAAGCACACCGGTCACATTGGGCGGAGGGATGACAATCGAGAAGGGTTCTTTGTCACTCACGTCCTCGGCTGCAAAAAGGCCTTCCTTTTCCCAGTACGTGTACCAACGTCTTTCCACTTCCTTGGGTTCATAGCCCTTCTTGAGTAAGTGTGAACTCATTTGATTAAACGTCTCAGACTTTGTACAACCCATTGCAATTATAGCTATTTATCGGCTCTATTGCAAGCTCGATCAGGGACACGAAGTGAAGCTTGCGCTCATGATGGAATGATGGAATGGGGGAATTTAACCCAAACGTCTCGGAATTTGTACAACCTATTGAAGTTATAGATATTTATTGGCACTATTGCAAGTTCGATTATTCCAATTGTGAGCGAAGCGAACTAACTTGCGAAAATCTGTGTAATCTGCGTAATCTGTGGATTAAAAAGGGGATTAATGACTTAACCCCCAGTGTTGTTGAAAAAATCCAGACTCGCCCTGTTCGGTTCTCAAAGGGCTTGTTTGAGTCTGTCTATTTCCTTGGCAATAGCTGCCTCGGCGGCTTCAAGGAGTATGCGCTCAACCTTTCCCTCTATTGTTTGTTTTGCAATTCTTGTGACGATCTCCTCCAGCTTTTCATCGGAAAGCTTTTCAAGTACCGCCTGTTCCAGTGCCCCACCCACCGGTTCCGGCACACCTTCCTCCAATCCTAATTCAGACTGATCTACAGCTTCCGGTTGGGGCTCCACTATATCGAGGAGCGATTCCTCATCCTCTTCAGGTGTGGCCAGGTCCTCATCTGCCGGCCCCTCCTCTGCGAGTATCTCAGGGCCTTCTTCAGATATCTCAAGACCGAGATCATCTATCAGGCTATCCTCTTCAAAACCTACCTCCTCAGCCAGATCGCCCAGTTCAACAACATCTTCTTGTTCTTGTGCGGAATCGACATCAGGAACTACTTCGTCTGTCAGGTCAACAGGTTCTTCCTCTTCAGGCCCTTGATCCCCTTCCGGTTCGACGATCTCCTCTGCTTCCCCTTCAACAGCCGTGTCACCAGTTTCGGGCTCCGAGGAGCTTTCCTCAACTACGTCCGTCAATTCAAGCAGATCTTCGTCGTCTTCCTCTGTCTCAGACTCAATCTCCGGGGGCTGTTCCGCCTCACTGCTGTCATCATCTGGAGGAACCTCATCCACAAGATCAATGATTTCTTCCATCTCCTGGGCTTGCCCACCAGGAGCATCCCCGGCAGATGCCCGATCATTTGTGCCTTTCTCATCGGTCTTCATAACGAGACTCCTTATAAAATCACTGCGCAATTTTATTGAAAATTATCACGATCTTTTGCAATATGTCAAGATCTTTGTAAAAAGGAATTTACAAGAACACTTCTTTTATTTAGATAACACAAGATGAGACGTTTTTTCATTGACAGGGAAAAGATCCTGTCTGACAGGCCGACCCTGACAGGGCCCGATGTAAAGCATATTCGAACGGTACTGCGGTTGAAGCCTGGCGACGAGATTTTTCTCTTCGATGGCAAGGGCCTGGAATATCTGGCCCGAATTACGGCCAGCACACCCAAGGCCATTGTCCTTTCTGTCCTGGAACGGTTTCCCTCGATCTCAGAATCTCCTGTAGAAATCACCATCGGACAAGCCCTGCTCAAGGCCGGAAAGATGGATCGTATTGTGCGGCAGGTAACGGAACTGGGCATATATGCTTTGATCCCTCTTCTCGCCAAACGGAGCGTGCCAAGACCTGAACCTGAGCGCTGGGCCGAAAAGGAGCAACGCTGGGAAGCTATTGCACGGGAGTCCCTAAAACAGTGCGGCCGATCTCAAATACCTCGTCTTGGGCCTCCAGCCTCTTTTAAAGTGTTGGTTGGCACGTCCCAGGCCTACGATCTAAGGATCATCTTCCATCACGGCAACCCTGGGCTCAAATCCCGATCTTTCCAGAGTGATGGAAAAGATGTGCGCAAGGTCTTGGCCCTCATAGGCCCTGAAGGCGGCTTTACGCCCGACGAGGTTGAACTGGCACTCAAGTGCGGTTTTGTCCGTGTTCCCCTTGGCCCGACAATCCTGAAGGCGGACACGGCGGCTGTTGCAGCATGTGCCGTTCTCCAGTACGCCTTTGGTGACCTGGCTCCCCCAAAAAAACCTTGACAAGTGACAGGAGGTCTAATAGCTCTTCTTTACCTTGCCGAGATAGCTCAGTCGGTAGAGCAGCGGACTGAAAATCCGCGTGTCCGCAGTTCAAATCTGCGTCTCGGCACCAAAAAAATCAAGGGGTTACAAGGTCATCGCTTGTAACCCCTTTTTCGTTTCTGGAGAGATAGAGAGAGATAGGAGAGAGATAGGAGAGAGATAGGATCACGCCCCTACATAAACGCCCCTACCAGCTCTCTTGATCTTCCACTGCTTACCAGCCCTAAAAAGGATGTTCCTGATCGTTTTATCCGCAAGCCCCGTCTTCTTCATCAACGTGGGTGCATCAACACCCTTCTTTGACCTCTTGATGATGCTCACAACCTGGTCAGTGGCCGTCAACTTCGCAGTTTTTTTCTTCGCCACGGGTTTCTTCTTCGCAGGAGCCTTTTTCGCCGACTTAGCTTTAGCCTTGGGTTTCGCCTTTGCAGCAGCTTGACCCTTTTCAAGCTAGGCCACCTTCTTCGCCAACGCTTCGGTCTTTCTGGTCAGAGCTTTCAGTTCCTTCGTTACAGCCTGCACGTCCTTTTTCAAATTTTTCATGACCGCTCTCCTCCTTGTTTGGTTTTTGGCCTATTTATAATCAACCCGCTCCTTCAACCCCTTACCACACTTAAAAAAGGGTAGTTTCTTTGCCGGTACCTCCCTCGGTTCCCCGGTCTTGGGGTTTCTACCGGTATAGCCTTTATAGTCCTTTACATAGATGCTGCAAAGGCCCCGTATTTCGACCCTGTCGCCAGCAGCAAGGGCCTCGGTCATTTTGTTAAACAACAGTTCAACGACCTGTGTGGCTTGCACTTTTGTGAGGTTGGTTTCCTTGCGTAGGGTGTCTATGAGATTGGATTTGTTCATGGGGGTCCTCCCGTTGGAATGACAGTTGAATCTGGTTGATAGAGGATCGGTGGACAAATGTCAATGAATATTAGAGAGTTATCGAGGGCTTCAAAAGAATTTTGCTGACTCGTGATGATCTTCTTGCCGAGAGCTTCTGGGAAAGAAAGTTTGTCCATGTCAGGTATCCTCATCAAAAAAGGTCAATTTATCAACCTACGCTACTTTTGCTGATTGTTGATAGGGTCGTCCAGTGACCATCTCATATACCTCTCGTGCGGTTTTATCAAAAACAAGGGGGTATTCTGGATCCTTGACGGTACCCCTGTAGAAGGGTACCTCAAATAGAGCAGCAGGCGTTAAGGAGTTTGTCCGTCAGTTTACCATGCGTAAGTTTTTGTGCCCGAGAAGATCTATGAACCGGCATCTTGGGTTTGCAAATCCTCTTTCATTCTGTTTGTGTGAACTAATCAAGAGTCTCTTTTTTGCTCTTGTCACTGCAACGTAGAAAAGCCGCTTCTCCTCTTCTAACCGCAACGCATCTCTAAAAGAAAAATAACTTGGGAACTCTCTTTCGGTTGCGCCTGCAATAAAAACAACGTCAAATTCAAGCCCTTTCGCCTGATGGACAGTAATGACGGGGATTCGATTGTCGGTTTCTGATAGAAAATCGATGTTTCTTGCTATCGTTGTTAGTCTAAGTAGCTCTGGCAACGCTGATTGTGGCGAAAGATCCACATTTTCTTTCTCAATAAAGAACTGTTTCAGCATATTTAGGTTTGCCAGACGTTTGGGTTGACGTTTGTAGAACGCTTCCAATCCAGAATCGATCAATACGTGCGTCAGGAGTTCACCCGGCCGTAACCTGGTCATTTGATCTTTCCATTGGGCGACCTGTTTTGAGAGGGGCTGAAACACTTTGGCATACTGAAGAACCAAAGCTCTCCTTAAGCTCGATTGTTCCTTGGCTAATGGAAGGAGGGCAAACAGAAGATCTTTCGTACAATGAACGTCGTCCATCGCTTTGTGCGTAGGATTGTGGAAGAGATGGAGTGTCCTTTTCAGGGTCCACAGATCATAGCCATGGGATTTGACAAACCGTTGTGCAATATCTAACGTATCGAAGGAGGCAGATTCAGGGGCTGGAAGTCCAAGACGTTTTGCATGGGTACTCACAATCGGGATATCAAAAGAATGGATATTATGGCCTACGAGAACTGATTCTCCGGCAAATTGAAAGAATTTATCGAAACCGTCTTTAGGATCAATACCATGTGATTCAAGAAAAGCATCGCTATATCCATGAACTAATTCTGATTCACCAACAGGGACAGTGTTTCTCAAGAGTGCATGAAATTCATCGACTACCCGTCCACGTTCAATTCTTTGGGCAGCTATTTCAACAACATCGTCGCGCTGAGTGTCGAGTCCCGTAGTTTCAACATCAAATACAACAATTGAACCGGTAACAGCGGCTTCAAAGAGTCTCCCGAAAGGATCACCAGCCTCGAAGGATGAAGGGAATATCATATCGCTCAGGAACAATCCAAGGGCAGGACCATGTCCGTTGATATGATTGATAGTTTTTTCCCCGATTCCCTTCCCCGTCCGACGAAGCATCCTTATCAGACTTCCTCTATCGCGAGGATTGATGAGTACCTTTAAGTGGGCTAAAGCATCCTTGACCTCCTGACGGCTGAAGAAACGGTATTCCTCCACAGTGAGATGAGGGATCCCCGTCCGTTCCAATACTTCAGAAATTTGCACCCCACGAGAATTTGTGCGTGTAAGAATCCCAACCCGATAAAACTGCAAGTCAGGATTAGCCCGATAAAGTCTCTCAATCTGTCGACTAATCCACACCGCTTCTTTAAACCCATTTTCTGCCCTGTGAAAAACAATGGGTTCTCCTTCTTCCACAGTTTCGGCTGGGTCGTAGCCATCTGATCCATGCTTGAATGTTCTTGCAAGAGCATTCGATGCTTGCAGTAAAACGCGGGTTGCACGATAATTCTCTCTTAGGGATAAGATTGAAACCGGATCAAAGTCCCTCTCATAGGTTCGGATCAATTCGCGAGGGGCGGAACCACGCCACTCGTAAATTGTCTGAGCAAAATCTCCAATGAGGCATAGGTTGCCTGAGCTCTGCGATAACGCCTTGACAACCTCATATTCTGATAGATGGGTATCCTGGACCTCATCGACCTGGATAAAATCGAAACGATTTGTCCAGCGGTTTTTGATTGCCTCATGCTCCTTCAGCATCACCCTGACACGAAACACCAAGTCTTGAAAATCCAACGCATGGTTTAGCATTAGCCTTTTTTGATATTCAATGGCAATGTCGGTCCATCTACCTAATTTCTGAAACAAATCCCCCATTAAAGAGGATGTAGATAACAACTCACCTTTTGCTTTAGACTTGATTCTTCCAATTTCATGGTAAAGATCACTGGCTTCACGCAATCCGAGAGATCCGATATCCTGAATAACTTCTTTGCTATCTTCCTCATCGTAGATAACGAAATCGTGAGGTAGACCGATAGCTTTCGATTCACGGTATAGCATGTGGGCACATAAGCCATGAAATGTTGAGATGGTCATCTTTGAGGAGTACTCCGGATACCGTTTCTTCACCCGTTCCGACATTTCTCTCGACGCCCGGTTGGTAAAAGTGAGGCAGAGAATCCGGGCTGGTTCGATTCCATTTGCAATCGCTTTCGCAGCTCGTTCGGCAAGGACAACGGTTTTCCCTGTTCCAGCGGGTGCAAGAACCAGCAGCGCTCCAGATATATGATTCAGGATTGCTTCCTGCCTGTCATTCAGTTTGAGTTCCTTGCTGTCTGCCGACATGATTCCTCTGCATAAAGGATTGTTGATGGGATGTCAAGACATGTTGGGGGGTTATCAGAACCATGGACAACGGACAATCGCATGGGTTAATAATGAAAGCCATTTCGGCGACAGGGAATTGGGCTCGATAACCTTACAACCGTAATTGCTTGCCTGTTGGTTTCTTTGGTGATAAACTTTAGAATTATTGCGTGTCATGACCACAAGATCTGTCACCAACACTGATCCTGTCGCCGAAGGAGCATTATGACAGAGGAAGCCCAATCTCCCTTTATCGAAAAGCCGGTCGAATGCCCTGCGTGCAAGGAATTGAGTCCTCAACGTTTCTTCCGCTCGAGTATGTTCGTGCCCAAAGCAAAAGAGTCGGACGAACATGTGGTCAGTTACACGTGGCTGGCCAAGAATGTCAAGCGGGTCCATCCGCCCCACTATTTTCTGTACTATTGTCCTTATTGTTACTACACCGATATCGGCGACGAGTTTTCGAATCAGAACGCCGATACTTTATACCGGCGTGTGGTAAAATCGTTCAACGACGCAGGCCAGAAGGAAAGACAGATCATCGAACTGATGGGGCAGCATGTGCATTACGACGAGATCGATTTCTGCTCTGCGCTGAACTTGCACTTCCTGGCGATCTTCGTGCAAATGCTTCGTCCGAGCGACGCGCATGATTCTTATAAGATCGCCCGCCTGTTGCTGCGCATAGCCTGGCTGTATCGGGAAAACACGCCTGACGCCGGAGACAAACTCCAGATTCCAAGTGTGGAAGAGATTCTCAAGGGGATAGAAACTCTGGATATGACGATGCAAAAGGCCCGCAAAAACTGGGACAACCTCAGCAACGAGGTCGAGCACCGCGCTGGCGAACTCGAGCAGCAATTCCAGGGCGAGGGTGATGGGAATCCCTATAGGCAGTGCCGGGCCAGCCTCGGAAAACAGTTCGATCATTTTTTCACCGAACTGTATCGTTTGAAAACCACCTGCAAACAGGACCTGAGCGGCACGCTCTTAGACGGAAATGCACAGCAGGCTGGACCTTTCTTCTCTTTCACCTCTTACCAGGCGTTTTTCGAAAAACTCAAGTCGGTCTGGCCGTTTCCGCCGGCCGACGAGTTGGAAGCCATGCACGGCGCTATTGCGTATTTTCAGCATTCGGTTTCTACCGACTCGCGTTTCGACGATCCCCAGAAGCGTTTTTTGACAATCTCGTTGATAACGGAGTTGATGGTTCGGTGCGATGATATCGATGGCGCTTTTTCTATGGTTGGCAGCATGTACAAGGAGGCCTCGGACAACCGCCAGCGCTACATGAAACAGATGCAGCAGAAGGATATCGATGAGCCGACGAAACGCCGTTTGAGAGTGAAGATGGAGCGCGCTCGCGCCTCGCTCGGACAGGCCGCGGAACTGCGCCGCGAATTGGTGGACAAGTTATTGGAGCGCGACCTGCCGAAGATCAAGCAAGTCCTGGCAAAGAACGAGGGCGCTGCCGTCGAGGAAATCGAAAAAGCCCTGAAGGAAATTGGTATCGGTGAGGCGGTAATCCTGCGCATGCAGGAAAAGGGAGGGCTGCTTGAAAACCTGGGAAAAAAGAAGAAGCGTAGGTTTTTCTAGTGAATGGTCTTCGCGCGGCGGCCCTGCTTGATCACTCACCAGCTTTTCTTGACCGGACTAAGCAATATTCTGTTATTTTCATTGTCAATGTGTATTTTGTAGTTATTCATGAAATCCATGCCCAGAATGCCATCAAACTTTCTTTTTTCTCCGAGCGGTAGATCTGTTACTGCCACAGGGAGGTTGTTTTCGATCAGATTTCCGACCTGAATAGAATCCAGCGTTACCAATTGGGCCTGGACGTCCATGGCCATGGTTTTCAGTCTGATGGAATTACCCGGTTCTCCTTCCAACTGAAGTTTCCGTGCCAGTTCTCTTGAAAGAACGGTGATTCCAGCCCCGGTATCAACCAGCACGCTGGCCTCGAGGAAGCCGTTTAGCACGACAGGCACGATGATATGTCCATCTACGGGTAAAAACCTAACAATGGTCATCACTTCCTCGCTTGTTTCTCGGCCTGTCTCCTCAGCCGTTGGCCCTGCTGTTTCCTTTTCCGCTTCCGAAGGTTTTTCTTTTTCCGGCTCTCCGGCAGGAGCTTGACCCTTTACTTTTTCCTCAGACAGTCTTTCCACGTCGGACGGGGAGCAGTATACATAGATGTCGTAAGCTTGCCTGTCGGCTTCGGAAGCATATTTGAGGAATTTGGCGAATCCCTGGTCGGCCAACTCGTAATTGGCCTGGCGGCAGTAGATCGCACCAAGACAATAGTAGGCAGGCGCAAATTCAGGATCTAGTTCTATGGCCTTTTGATAGCATTGTATTTCACCCTCGGACTCGTCATCCAGCGCTCTCCCTTTTTCAAACCATTCTCTGGCCGTGTATGTCTCGCCTTGCCGGTCACGACGGGACTCGGCCTCTTGCTGATCCAAGGGGGGTCTGCCCATGGATTCATCCACACTGAGGGGCTTATCTTCTCGGGTGTCAGGCCTGAAGGATTCCTCTTGTGGCTGACTTCGAGGGCGGTGACCTGATTCTCTTCGGGAGTGCAGTTTGTTTCCAGGGAGGGTAACGTCCTTTACTTGAGCTTTGTTCTCCTTGTAAGCGTATTTGCTGGCCGGCTCAGGAGTTTCCACATGATGGACGGAGTTGATATACTTCGCGATGGAAAGCGCTGCAATGCCTATCAAGCCAACGAGTATCCATACTCTATACTGCCTTTTCCTTCTTTGCCGCAGATATCTTTCAATGCTAACGCCGCAAAGCGCACAATATATGTCATCTGGTTGGCTGAATCCGCACTTTGGGCATATCATCTTACCAAATCTTCTTTAAGAGTTGTCTTGAGACCTCGGGTGCCGTGGTTACCCCGGACGCACCTTTAGGCGTAACCTTTAAAAATGGCATTCTTATTTGACACTATATTCTCTTAAGTGTCAACATTGAAAAGCAAGATGACAACTAAAGCTTTCCTCTGATCATGCCGATATGACGAATCCGATTTGAATGAGGAAACTCATTCACAAGTTACACTCAACCGGGGTTCGGGTGAAGAACGTATTATTAAGGGTAGCTTTGCTGAAGGTCTTATGCCGTTGGGAGGTATAGCTCTACAGTATTGCCGCCTCCCTCTTTGGCCTTGATTTCAATACGTCCATTGTGGGCCTCTATGATCTTTCGGGCCATGGGAAGCCCTAACCCTGCGCCAAAAACCTTGGTGGAAAGATTAGAATCGACCAGGGCATCACGGACATCATCAGGTAGGGGTCGTCCACTGTTCGAGATACCGATGGAGACTTGCCTTGTAGGCAACAGGCGTTGAACGGACACGGTCACCGTGCCATGGGCCCGACGCATCATGCGAATGGCGTTTCTCAAGAGCTGGCGCAAGACCCTGGTGATCCCGGCAGCATCCACAGGCACCAGGACTGGTTTTGGGGGGAAATCCCAGATGACATTGATCTTATCACGATCAAAAATTTCCTTAAATTCATCCAACACCTCATCCAGGATCGAAAGGACGTCTTTATCGGCAACCACAGGTTGGTAATCCTGGCAATACTCCATAATCTCCTTCAAAACGCGCTCCAAGCGTGAGGATTCCTTGGCAATGATCTGTGAATATTGCCTTATGTCTGAAATCTGAATCAGGTGCATCCGACCCTTGTCTTCTTGCTCCCCCACAGAGGCAAGTCTTTTGGCAAAGCCCCCTATGGCCAGGAGAGGATTACGTATCTCGTGGGCCACTGCATCCAGGGCATTTTGAAGGGTGCTTCTTTGGGTCTGCTCCATCTTCTCAGACGCCTTGCTTAAGGACTGATTACGCTGTTGCACCTGGTCCAAAACCCCCTGAAGAGAGGTCTTCATAGAGGTGTTAATCCTGGCAAGGGCCTGGTTTGCCTTTTCCATGACCCCTAAAATGTCCTGCTGCGAATCAATCTCAAGCTGGAGATACTCGGCCATTTCTTCGATACTATCAAAGGTCTCCGCGAGAATACTGTTGACCGATTCACTATCCAGTTTCAGAAGCCTTTGCGCCGCTTCTTGTAGTTGATACAGCTCTGTCCTCTGGCCAAAAAAGACCCCGGTTGCCTCACTTGCCAGTTCCAGTATGTTACATAACAGTGCCTTGTCCGGTTGAAGGGCTTTGGGCCCAAAATACTTCTGGCTTTCCACCAGGTGCCCGGGGAACCGCCATCTTTGCAGAACAAGGCGCCCTGCTTTCCTGTGGTTGATCCCCAGGTTCTCCTCCTCCCATACGATGGCCTTTTCAAGGGGGATGTTACCCCCTGGAAAAACTTCCCTCATCTCGTCAGGACACGCATTGAAGAGCATGAGCATCCCAATTTCCAGGATCAAGCCCCCGACAAAGGCATCTTCCGGATTCACATCGGTTGACTTTGCGGATTTGGCAAAGTTTTTTGCAATCAGGGCACGATAGAGAGAAGTCTTCCAGAAATGATCGTAGTGCATGCCCCCAACCTTTCCAAGGGGAAAGGTATCACGCAAGGAAAGACTCAAGGCCATCACACGCACCTCGTTGAATCCAACCTGGACAACCCCCCGGGGGACAGATGTAATCCGTTCCCGCCGGCCAAAGAATGCACTGTTGACCAACCTGAGGAGCCGCGTGGTCAGGGCGGGGTCTTTTTCAATGATGTTCGCCAGATCCGATGCAGAGCTCCGATCATCTGCTGCCAACTCTACCAATTGGATCGTCAGGGGAGATAATGAAGGAAGGCCATCACCATCGGCGATCTTTTTCAGAAGTCTGGTTTTTTCCGTCTCGTTCATAGCGCGAAACCCATCACAATTTCTTTGAATTTACAATGCTCTACCTAGTTTAATGTCTCGGAAATCCCACAACTCTTTGAAATGATAGTTTTTTTGTGGTGATCTATTTATGCCGTTCACAGGGAGTGATGGAGTGTTGGAGTAATGGAGTAATGGGTAGTAAAAGCCGAAAAATTGTTTTCTCTATTCCTCCCTGCCCGCCATCGCTCTCGCTCAGGCGAGGCAGGCGGGTAAAACCATCACTCCAATACTCCACTGCTCCAATACTCCATCCGGGGCGAAGCCCCTAAGTTCTATTTCCAACCAGTCTGGTTGTCAGCGAGACACAAGTGGCGACATTTTCAATAAACCCTTTGAATACCGGCGAAAGTCGATCGTATTCTTTTCGGAGGCTGTCCGTGTCAAGCCTGTTTATCCGCAAATCCTGTGATGCTATTACCGAGCCACAACGAAGCTCCTGGCCTATATCCATGAACGGCGCATACCCAAAGACATCGTCCTTTTTGAGAGTCAATAGCGACAAATAACCCTGCAGGGTCAGCCTTACCACATATGCCTCCCCCTCCGTGATTGTGAATAGACCCTCATTTATGACGACCTTTTTGTCCCCGATCAACCCGTGAGCCTTGTTCTCTTTCATGAACAACTCTACGGCAGTGTCCGTAATCTTTCCCAGCCTGGCATCCATGCTAAGAAGGAGTTCTCTGAATTGGGACGTCAGACGTGCATACTCTTCTGCAAGATGCTCGGTATCCAACACGCCTAGCTGAACGTTGCCCACAGCAGTCGCAGTAGCGCTTCGAATATGCTCCCGCCATGCAAGACATCTGAGAGTGCCTATGGTAGATCCCTCTCCAAGCCGGGCTATGATCATGGGACCATCGGATGTTTGCCTGGTTATCTTCACCTCGCCTTCCAATATGACCCAAATCCAGTTACCGTGTGCTCCCTCCACAACAATTCTTTCTCCATCACGAAATTCCTCTTCGTCAATGATATACATGTAATTTACCAAAGGTCCCTTAATGACCGGCAGAGCATCCCTTTCGCTACCACTCTGAACGACAGAGACTTCGCCAGGAGATGGAGGCCCAACTTTCTTGATAATGCCGTCATCCAGCATCCTCAGAGCATCGAGTATAATCTCCATTCGACTATTGTTGACCATACGTTGGACTTGAACGGCCTGTTGATGAAATTCGAATTTCCCTTCGGTCCATCCAAAAAGGGCGTAAATAGCATCCAGACCAATCAGGGGGCCACAACTGGCATCTACGGGGTTTCCATTTATGAAATATATGAGGCCAGGGGTAGGGGCATATTGGCTCGTAATGCGCAGTATGCCGGTGTTATTGTTCCCGCCAAGTATCTGAAAAAGATCCGGCAGGCCAACAAAACGCAAGTCTCCGGCAAGTTCAGCTTTACCGTACATGATAACTAATCCCCTATCCTGCCCATTTGAGTTCTCGCTGCAGATGTTGCAATGTCAGCTTCAAGCACTCTTGCAGGGTCGCACCGACACCCGTTCCCTTCAGGGCGCTTGCCGGAAAGGACGGAATCTTGAGTTTTCTGTTCAACTCTCGCTCCATGAGCTTTACAGACAACAGGGGAATAGACTCCTTGGCAAGATCTCGTTTGTTGTATTGAAGAACCAGAGGAATCTTGAATATGCTCTTCTTCTGTTCAGCCAGGTTCTGCTGCAGATCCTTTAAAGACAACATGTTTTCTTTACGGCGGACGCTAAGGGAATCCGCAACAAACACCACACCGTCAACACCCTTGAGAACCATTTTTCTGGTAGAGCTATATCTTACCTGTCCGGGCACAGTGTAAAGCTGAACCTTGATTTCGCACCCTTTGATCTTTCCTAAACCCAAAGGAAGAAAATCAAAGAAGAGGGTGCGATCACCCTTGGTATTAATCGAGACCATCTCTCCCGTGGTTTGTTTCTTGAACGCCTTATGAATATATTGCAAATTGGTGGTCTTCCCGCCTCGCCCCGGACCATAATAGACGATCTTGCATTCAATGACCCTGTCTTTTAGATTGAAATTTGCCATAGGATTTATTTTGAGCGGCGTAGCCGCGTTCCATAAAATCGCGAAGCGATTTTATAACTTGTTAAGATTACAAAATATCCAGTTTATCAGACCTATCTATTGTGATGCTCAAAACATAGTCCCCTCGCCTGGGACCGGTCTTTATACTTGTCCATTCTGAAACAATGCCGTTGGCCCTGAATACGCATATGGAAGAAAAGAAGTGAACACCTCTCAACCGAATTCCGGGCACGAAACTGTCTACCAGATCCTTGTCTTTAGCTGAAATGATCAAACTGATCACGTTACCCGACTGAAAAGTGACATCAAGCTCCTTAGTGCTACCTTTGCAAGGGCCACTTTCCAGTCTGATTGTAACTGAACAGACATCCAGGAACCCACCTTCGCTTCCCGCTTCCTTGGGTCTCTGAGAAGTTCCCCCAACCACCTCTGGTAGCTTCGTCTGAATACCCTTCCTTTTTAGAACATACTCAAGGAATGACCGTATATCTCTCAACTGTTTCTTGGACAACAACTCGCCGGACAACCATTTTCGAAATTGATCAATCGCCGCATCAGTCGACGAAAGTGCCAGGTGACATCTAAGGACGTTCTTCGCGGCAATAAGGGGGAGAGTGCCTTTGTCAAGTAGTCTGTTAAACTCTGCTAAGGCCCGCTCATACTGACCAAATCTAGCCAGAGCTACAGCGCCTTCCATCTCGGCTGCATCTTTGTTTTGCGAAAATGAAAATAAGTTTTTGATCAGATCTTGCACCTTTCCAGACAGTTCAGGCGCCTCTGTTTCCTGATCTATCTCGGCCAGATCTTTTTCCAGGCCGACGATTCTGTCTTTAATGACATTTATTGCCTTCTTATTATTTTGAAATCGTTGGTTTTTTTCGATCAGTTGGAGGACCTCCAGGTATCTCTCTTTAGATTCCTCCAAAAGGCCCTGAGTGCGATAAAGTTCAGCCTCTTTTACCAACGACTTCATTTGTACTTGATGAGCCATTTAGAACCCCATGCCGGCAGAACCAGAGAATGTTTGCGATAAAGGCAGCCCCCTTTAAAAGCGGGAACACTTCGGTTTCTTGTCAGTGCAAATATTGCGCCACAGGAGATTGCATTACCACCACAGCCAGAGTGATAACTCGACAGTATAGGTATTTCCTTCATAATCGTCATTTTTGTGATAAAACTTGATTGTATGGGAATTTCCTTACATTGGATTCCTGCCTTCGCAGGAATGACATGATAATTATGTCGTCGGGGCGGCGTTTGGGGCTCTTTGTTGTTTCGAATGATTATAGTTTTCGTCATGCTCAAGCGGGC
>JAQYWL010000535.1 GCA_030145035.1 Desulfobacteria bacterium
ACAGACTCCTTTTTTTTTGGAGAGTCAACTCTGTTGGATACAGTTTCCGCAGCCCCACCTTCAAGAAACTAACCTGGCATGGGTCCTCTGGGCTGTCGGCCCAAGCCAGGGCGTCAAAATCAGAGGGAGTAACAACAACAGCCGCATATGGTCTCCCCTTCAATCGCCACATCACATGTGGTACGAATTCCCTGAAGCCCAAAAGGTCGCTGACAGAAAACACAGCAGGCCGGAGCAATGGATGTGAGTGCCATTCAACAAGAGATGCTTCAAGATCGTGCGCCCGCTTTATAATTTGTGCCCGCTTCTTTTCGTCTAGTTCTAAGTAAAAATCAGTATGGTGGGCGAAATCCTTGGGATGAATCAGCTCCCACTCAATAAACCTAAGCAGCAATTCCTCATTTTTGTCTTCGGCTTTCGCATACGCAAAGGCCGCCTGTTCGTTCGAAGTTTTCCCGGGCAGGAGATGAGTGATGATATCCCGGTAGGCCTGTGGAGGCATTTCCAAGATTATCTTTTTCACTAGGCTCCCTCCTTAAAACGAACTGAAAAGCCTCGCACCCAGGTCCACAGGTTAGAGCCTGCAGTGATCTCTGCTGAAGGGTTCCAAGTCTCCGGTTGCCAAGAAAAAATGCCCCATACACCCTGAAAAGGTGGATTGGTTTTCGCCGGCTCAGTGTAGTTCTGGGGCTGCGCATTTTGGTATCGAAGGCCAGTAGGTACATATATACCATAGGGATGTGCGCCCGGATAGCCAGTGGGAATCTGGAAGGCAACGTCTGTGTGTTCATGGTTCCAACCAGGCGGCAAAGGGTATCTTGGTATCTTCACCCATTGACCGTCTGGAACGTATTCCATATCAGGATAGGAGTCGCGGAGAAGAGTCAGCTCCTCTTGTATGCGCTCTTGCAAATCATCACCCCCTTTTCCAGCGGATTTTCTTTGCAAACCCGTGACCGGGCTTAAGTTCCACAACTTCGCCCGGTTGGAGAGTCCGTTCATTGTTGTCTTTGTCGATTTCAATTACCCCAATCGCTGGATCCCAGCCACCAAGTTGCGCGATCTCCTCAGGGGTAATGGTTGCATCGTCCCACGGGTACTCCGTTCCCTCAATATTCAGATAATACTTTTTACCTTTGCTCATGTCTGATCCTCCTTAACTCAAAACTATTGGGCATTACGACTGCCGTTAAACTTGTCATTTCTTTTGCTGTGGGCCGAATGGCCTGTGATTTCAACATGTTCTTCGCCACTGGAGATTATCCTTGAGGCGGATATGGATCATTTCCGTGACTGTCCCTGCGTGATGTTTTCCCGTCCCGATTGTGAATGAAAAGCTTGGAACTTCTGTTACGACTAATTTCCCTTGCCCCATTGATGGCATCCTTCTTTCGGTGAAAGCGCCCTGACGACTTTTTGCCCCCACCTTGCTTAATATTCTAGCCGCCTTTCGGATTTGGTACTACGTGTGTTGATTTCATTGGCATTTTTGACCTCCTATCCAGTAATTTTGATTCAATTTCTTATATAATAGTAATTCCCAGCAGAATGTCAAGTCCATAAACGCTAAAATATAGTTTGTAACATAAACTTGTTTATAAAAGGAATATAAAAAATAAAAAAACTGTTTGTAGAATTGACATTTCCATCAATTTATGATTATATATATTTTATGAACGTAGGCTTAATATACAAAGAGTTCGGTAACGGTCTGCGTGACGCTCGAAAATCCGCAGGCCTAACCCAACAGGCCTTGGCAGATAAAGTACATCTCAGCAGGACATCAATAACCAACATTGAAAAGGGAAGGCAGCATGTTCCACTCCATATGGTATTCGTTCTCGCAGACGCACTTGGAGTCCATGCATCCAGGCTATTTCCAGACAAGGAATTGATATCGCGGTCGAACTCTTTGGATGAGAAGTTGTCGAGGATGACCACATTGCAGGATGACGGTTTGCATTGGTTGCAAAGAGTCATTTCTTCAGGAATGGCTAAGGAGGCAGGCGATGAATAAACCAGAAAAACGGGCCAAGAAGCTCTTGGAGGATCACAACATTGTGAAGCCTCCCGTTCCTGTTGACCAGATTGCAAGAAGACTGGGTGTGATCCTATCCTTTGAACCTTTTGACGGTGAAGATGATATTTCGGGGATACTTTACCGAGACGGTGACACCAAGATCATAGGGATCAACTCGGCGCACCCCGACACGCGTCAACGCTTTTCGATCGCCCATGAACTTGGACACTTTGTTCTTCATAAGAAAGATCTGTTCGTGGACAAAGTTGTAAGGGTCAATTTTCGTGATGAAACATCGAGCCAAGCAGTAGACATTGAGGAGATTGCCGCTAACGCTTTTGCTGCAGAGCTGCTTATGCCCAGAGAATTTATCAGAACCGAAATGAAGAGACTATTGAAGAAAAAGTCTGTAATAGAAAAGGACGGCCTGATAGAACCCCTATCAAGAATCTTTAAGGTAAGTCCCCAGGCCATGGAGTATCGGTTTATTAATCTTGGGATTCTCATTAGTGAATGAAACCTACCAACAATGAGTGGTTGAGATGATTTGATGTCGTCTTTTTCCAGCTCTGAGCCTTCTTTCTCGGGCTATCACTGTAGTTCCAACCTGAATCTCTTCGGTCAATTCCGCTATCAGTTGTTATCCAGGTACCGGGTTAGCCAGAACCTGCTCCAAACAGTTAAGGCCCTCTGATAACATTGATACTAGTACCTGCCGCCCAGCCATGCGAAACAGAACATAGAGCTATGTTACTAAAGATGACAAATCCCAACATGGGAGGGATGAAACGCATCATTGGTCTATAGGTCTGGAATATGTGCTTGCACTATGGCCCTTTTTGTGGTAAAGCTCCATCCCATAATTGTGTCAAAAAATACACAGTGTTAGAATTCTTTTTCGCACAGTCTCGTTCCGATACACGAAGGTCGGCGTTTAATTCTTCTGGCCAGCTA
>JAQYWL010000026.1 GCA_030145035.1 Desulfobacteria bacterium
TGATATTCTGCGGAGAATCAACATAGACATCCTTGCCAGCCTCATTCATTCTAAGTATGCCTGGCCGTACCACCATGTCAATCCGATAAACTTTTGGCATCGAGAAACTTATCACCCCAGCGGCAACGGCGCAGATCAAGGTGCCTGCTACAATTAGATATTTCCATTTCCATATAACCCGCAGGTAGTCCATGAGTTCGATTTCGTCTTCGAATTGTTCTTCTCTGTAGCGTGTTGGCTCCGGTTGTTGTGTTTTGTCCATTTGATGTCTCCAATGTTAGACAGGATTTTCTGGATTTTCTGGATTTTATTCTTGTTTTCTCATTTTTCTCAACTATGAGTTTTGCCATGAGTTGAAACCCTCATCCATCTTTAGATTTTGAAGACTTCTCGGTGATAAATTTCATTTTTTTATTGATTGGACAGGATTTACTGGATTTTACAGGATTAATTTTGTTTTTTTGTTTACCCTTTCCAGATGAAAGGGTAAACACTAAATCCGCCTGCGGCGAAATGAATCATGTTAATCTTGTCTGAATTTATTTGGTCAAAAGAAGCGAGAAAAAGTTAAGAGGGTGAAAGGCGAAAAATGTTCTGGTCTCAACTCGAATGATCATATCCAGTTTTCACATTTGAGGTTTGGGATTCTCGAAAATTCTTTGATGTTGTTTGAAATAATCGTTAGACCCAGACCCAAAGCATGAGCGGCGATTAGCGTATCAAGTGGGCCGATTGTTTTACCTTTGGATTCCAGCAATGCCCTTATTTCCCCATAGCATGTAACCAATCTTTTGCCATGAAAAGGAAGAATCGTTAGCGGCAACAGGAACTTAGGGGCCTAATGGGGGACGGGGCCTAATGGGGGACATCCTTTATAGGGCTCTATAGGGGACGTTGGCACTTTGTCACTTAGCGCCCTGTAAATCCCACAACCTCGTATCTTTGTCATACCAGTGAAATAGGCTTCGCATTTCACGGGGCAGGCATTTCATTAATTGCCATATGGCAAATAACTGATCTGGCTTTGGATATTTTACCCCTTTGATTTTTTAGAAGTCAGGGGCAGGGGTCAAATCTTTCCTCTTGACAATTGAAGTAATTGACACCTGAATTTTTCCCAAAAAGGGCAATGTAGCCCTGTAGAGGAAAAACACGATAAACACGGGACAGGCTACTTTTGTTATGGAAGAGTGTTCTCGAGCACATGCAGAATCCGCTCGCCAGCGTGCCCGTCACCAAATGCTCTCCTTTCTGCCTTGGGTGGCTGCATGTTTAAGGCTTCTCGAACTATTAACGAGCGCTCGCTGCCCACGACCACATTCCACCCCGCTTGCACCGTCTCAATCCATTCTGTTTCCGGCCGCAAGGTTACGCAAGGCACACCGAAGAAGTATGCTTCCTTCTGCATGCCGCCTGAATCGGTAAGGATCACCCGAGCATTTTGCTCAAGTACAAGCATATCCAGGTAGCCAACAGGATCGAGGAATTGCAGATTGCGCATTTCAGATTGTGGATTTCCAAGGCCAAACTCTGCTATTCGTTGGCGAGTACGGGGATGGCTTGGGAATATGATAGGCTCACCAATTTCAAAAAAAGCAGTCAGAATGTTACTCAGGTTCGTCAGAAATGTGCTTGATAAGAGAAAAAGGGGGACAGGCCGCTTTTTCTCATCTCTTTTCAATCCTTTTCCGATAGTGATCCCAAAGCCATGTACAAAAATTGGCTAAACTCTTTTTCAGAGCTTATGAGATTCAAAGCTCAAGGAATAGATTAAGGGTTATAGCGTCTTATTATGATTGACTTGAATTCCTCTATATCTTTGAGATCCCCTTGTATGAATTCGTAAACATAAGCATCGTCAATTTCTCCGTACAAATGAACAAGCCGATTTCTAAATTTTGCCATCTGACGTAATCTTTGTCCAAGCTCAGGAGGGACAAGACCCTCTTCTTCAATAACCATGAAGGAATCAGCATAATCCCTCGGGGCTCGAAGATGCTCTGACGCAATAACATGGTTAGCCACATCCAAACAGCAGCATTCAATGCTAACCTGGAGATAATATTTCGCACTCCCAATCATTATTTTATCCTTTAAAAAGGCCTCAAGAGCTGTCTTTGATATCGTTCTCAACAGCCCAAGATACTCGTCCACCTGGAGAAACTTCTGAGCAATCTTTTCAAACGATACCATCTTGGTCTCCTAAGGAAGTGCGATCAGGAAACAATACTATTTATATACGTACTTTGATATCTACGAAGAACTGGAATAAAATCAAAGTACGCGCTTCGAACCGATGTCTCGAAATCGACTCGAATAATATCGCTTCTGGAAAAAATCAAAATACCCTCTGTGATGATCCTTCCTATTACCACGAGCGGAAGAGCGTTCATAATCCGCACCTCAGATGCAACACCGCCACCCACCTTTTCGTCGATTTCCAATGCAAGAGACAACTCGAGTTCCAGGCATTGCCTGCGAGACATTTTGTCAACATAAATGCCTATGTCCAGATCGCTGAAAGGGTGAACTGATCCCACGGCATAGCTCCCGTAAAGATACGCAAACAACACCGGGGGCTTGCCAAAGATGTCAGGAGCAAGCATTAACAAGGTGCTTCTAATCTTTTCTACATGCATGACATAAATAGTAGAAAAGGGGACATCTTTACTTTTTAACTTTCTCTTGCTCAATTGGACAATATTGAGGATTGAGGGACGGATGGTATAAGGGGACATTCGTTCCGAACGTTCCTAAACCCACGGGCCACGAAAGAGGTCCATAAA
>JAQYWL010000116.1 GCA_030145035.1 Desulfobacteria bacterium
CAAAGACAAGGCCGTTGATGTGGAAGCAGTCAAGGCAGAGATAGAGGCGGCCAAAGAGCAGGAATCAAAACCCGAACCTGCCGAACAAGCCGTGGGTGAAGGTGAAGACAAACGGGACTCAGAACCAACCGAGACTGTAGAAGCTCCGGTGAGCGAAACCGAAGTACCGGAGAACATGCCAGAAACCAGCGAGCAGGAGGAACCAGAGAATGGCACAAGAAAGAATGGCGCCAAATAGGCGCAAGCGAGTGTTTCGCAGGAGAAAGGTTTGCCGGTTCTGTGCTGATACCAGCATTACCATTGATTATAAGGACCCACGGACACTCAGGTTTTTTACCACAGAACGCGGCAAGATCATCCCGAGGCGGGTATCCGGCAATTGCGCCAGGCACCAGCGTAAGTTGACAACTGCCATCAAACGTGCACGGACCATTGCCCTGATGCCTTATGCAGCAACCCTGAGCCATTATTAAGGGGAGCAGCAGCTCTTGACCCATATCACCCACAGCCAAACCCACATAGACGTGATCGTAGGGATAGCCATCACGGCCCTCATCTCCATGGCAGCCTTACACCTGAGCGTGCTGGGGCCCTTGGCGGGCCTGTTTATTCCGCTGCCAATCCTTTTTTACCGGTTCAAACTGGGGCGCTCCTTGGGACTGTTGATCCTGACTGCCGTCACCCTGATTGTGACCTTCATAGTCGGCTGGAATTCCATAGGCACAGTAGCGTTCCTCTTTGAACTGGGGCTGGTGGGTCTGATCCTGCCAGAGGTATTCGAGATGAACATGTCTGTCGAAAAGACGGTTGGAATCACCACCGGTGCGGTTTTGGCGACGGGCGCTGTGATGTTGGTACTTTACAGCTTGCTTTCGACAACCAGCCCGTGGGCCGTGGTATCCGATTATATGGAAAAGAGCGCGAAGCTCGCCCTTGCCATGTACAGGGAGATGGACGCATCTGAGGAGAAAATCGGCGTACTTGCCCGGTCCTTGGACGGGATCGTGTACCTTGTACTTCGCATCATGCCTGCCATTGTGATTATCACGACCCTCTTTGTAGTCTGGAGCAACCTCCTTTTAGCTCGCTTTCTATTGCGAAGCAAACAGCTTTTCTGTCCTGATTTTGGTAGGCTAAACCAGTGGAAAGCACCGGAGCCCCTGATTTGGGTTGCCATTGCATCAGGGGGCTTGCTATTGTTTGGTCATCCAGGCATCAAGATGCTCGGTATCAACGGCCTGATAGTCATCATGACGATATACTTTTTCCAAGGGATTGCCATTGTTTCTTTCTATTTTGAGAAAAAACAGTTTCCCAAAATACTGCGAGCCTTTCTCTATGGCCTGATCGCCGTGCAGCAGCTTTTGCTTCTGGTGGTGATTACGGTGGGCTTCTTTGACATGTGGATCGATTTCAGACGCACAAGAAAGGTGGAGTCTTAAGATGAAAGTCATATTGACAGAGGCGATCGAATCGCTCGGAACTGTTGGCGATGATGTCAATGTAGCCAAAGGTTATGCCAGAAACTACCTGATTCCCCAAAAAAAGGCCATCGTAGCTACACCCAAAAATCGCAAGATTTTCGAGCGCCAGCGGGTACAGCTCGAACAACAACTGGCCAAAGAACAAACCAGGGCTGAGGTGATGGCTGAAAAAATCCGTGGCGCTGTATGTACTATTGCGGGGAAGGTATCTGAGGACGATAGGCTCTATGGTTCGGTTTCAACGCGAGATATTGCTGAACAACTGACAGCGCAGGGGTTTGATGTGGACAAGAGAATGGTCATGCTTTCTGAACCTATTAAGACCCTGGGATCTTATATCGTGCCTATTCGTCTCCATTCTAATATCGCACCGGAGATCACGGTCAGAGTGGTCCCCGAACAGGAAGCCCCATGAGCGATAAAGATCCGTGGCTGTAAAGGGTTCCGCCTCAGAACATTGAGGTCGAGCAATCAATCCTGAGCGCCATACTGATTGAGAACAATACACTGCCCGAAGCCCTGGAAATCCTTTCCGAGAAGGACTTCTACCGTGAGACCCACCGGAAGATCTTCGCGGCTATGGTGGATCTCTTCGAGCGAAATGAACCCGCTGATCTGATTACCGTAACAAATATCCTCAAAGAACGGGGCCAGCTTGAATCGGTTGGAGGCGCATCCTATCTGGCTGAACTGGTCGATACAATCCCCATGGCGACCAATGCGTCCCATTATGCCAGGATTATCCATGAAAAAGCGACCTTGAGGTGTCTTATTGAGCGGGCAACCTCCATCACCACCCGGTGTTTTGAGGACCGCGGAAACGTGGAAGAGATACTCGATTTTGCCGAACGGTCCATCTTTGATATCTCCGAAGACAAGGTAAGGCCGGCCTTTCATTCTCTGGCCGATATTATCCCGGATACATACAAAGCTGTAGAAGAGGCATATGAAAACAAGGCCCTTGTAACCGGTGTCCCTACGGGATATAGCAAGCTCGACCAGAAAACCTCTGGATTGCAGCCTGGAGACCTCGTCGTGATAGCGGGTCGGCCGAGCATGGGCAAGACCGCCCTTGCCCTGAACATCGCCCAAAATGCCAGCATTCAAACCGGAATACCTGTAGGCATTTTTTCCCTGGAGATGTCCAAGGAGCAGCTCTCATTGCGCATGCTTTCTTCAGAGGCCCGAATCGACTCATCTCGGATGAGAGGAGGGTTCCTGAGTGAGGGTGACCTGGCCCGTATTAACCGCGCAGCAGGGGCCCTCTACGACCTTCCCATCTTTATCGATGACTCACCGGCCATATCAGCCCTGGAAATACGCGCCAAGTCTCGCCGCATGAAAATGGAAAAGGGTCTGGGTCTCATCATCGTAGACTATCTACAGCTCATGAGGGGACGGGCCTCGACCGAACGGCGTGAGCTGGAGATATCCGAGATCTCCAGATCGCTCAAGGCCCTGGCCAAGGAGATCAATATTCCAGTGGTGGCCCTTTCGCAGCTAAACCGCAAGGTGGAGGATCGGAGCAACAAGCGACCGGTGCTTTCTGACCTGCGTGAGTCCGGTGCGATCGAACAGGACGCCGATGTCATCATGTTCATTTATCGCGACGAGATGTACAATAAGGACGAAGACAATCCAAACAGGGGAATAGCGGAAGTCAATGTGGCCAAACAGCGCAACGGCCCTATCGGCACGGTGAAGTTCACCTTCTTGGAACACTGCACCCGGTTTGTGGACTTAGCACCAGAGACGGAAGGCCAGGTGCATTAGTCACACACTAAGTTCATAGTATAGGAATTTCCTTTTTTGAGCGGCGCAGCCGCGTTCTATAAAATCACGGGGTGATTTTATAAGTTCATTTTTTCCCCTTTAGCTGGTTGAGCAGTTTTATGGTAACTTCATTAGACTTATTTAGACGACTGACAATTAATTCAAAAAGGTTCCTGGCGACTTCCGGATATTTCTCAATGAGTTCCGGCAGCTTCTCCCCGGGGAATCGCCTTATGATTGATCTTCCATTTGAAATGATGGAGGCGGTTCGCCGTTCGCCGGATATGGCAGCCATTTCTCCAAAGTATTCACCAGGCTGCACTATTTGAGCTATTTTCTTGCCGTCTTTCACAACATATAAAGCCCCTTGCACCAGCTTGAAAAAGTCCACATCCGTATTGCCTTCCCGGATAATCACATCACCATTTTCATAACGCTCTATGTCCGGATTAACAAGATACGCTGGCAGGGCCTCCTTGGTTATAACTGTTTTCTTACAAACCTCCTCGATGGATGTAATCCCCTGGCGAACCCTTTCAAGACCTGCATCCCTCAAAGGAACCATGCCTTCGTTTATTGCCGTCTTTCTCAGTTGATCCTCTGGAGCCCCCGCATTTATTGCTTTCGCAACATCCTCGGTCACCTCCATAAGCTCATAAAGACCGGTTCTCCCTTTATAGCCCATACCATTGCATGCCGGACACCCCTTTGGACCGTATAGGGTAAGATTCGGGATTTCATCTTCGGAGAATCCCATGTTCACCAATTCCTTTGGGTCAGGGTTCTTGACCGCAACTTTGCACTTCGGACAAAGTCTTCTGGCAAGGCGTTGAGAAAGAACCATGGTTACTGAGGAAGCCAGCATGTAAGGTGGTATCCCGATATCTATGAGACGTCCGATAGTGGAAGCGCAGTCGTTCGTGTGGAGGGTGCTGAAAACGAGGTGTCCTGTCATGGCCGCCTTGATGGCGATCTCCGCAGTCTCCATATCTCGGATCTCGCCAACCATAATTATGTCAGGGTCCTGCCGTAAGAATGCCTTAAGAGCTGCGGCAAAGGTCATGCCGACTTCGTTCCTCACATGCACCTGATTGATTCCCCTGAAGTTGAATTCTACAGGATCTTCCGCTGTAAGTATTTTGGTATCCTCTTTGTTCAGTACGTTGAGAACTGAGTATAGAGTAGTTGTCTTACCGCTACCGGTCGGACCGGTTACAAGCAGCAGTCCATAGGGCCGGGAAATGCAGCGTTTAAGGGTGTCAAACGTCTCTTGTTCAAACCCCATTTTGGTGAGATCTACATTAAGCGCGCTCTTATCAAGGATACGCATAACAACGCTCTCACCAAATAGAGTGGGCAATGTGGAGACGCGGAAGTCAACTGCCTTTGTTTTCCCGAGGCGCATCTTGATTCTGCCATCCTGCGGCACACGACGTTCAGCAATATTGAGTGAGGCCAAGATCTTTAACCTGGAAATCAGGGCGTTTTTTATGGTAAGGGGCAAGTTCATCGATTTATAGAGAGAACCATCCAGCCTGTATCTTACCTGCAACGACTTCTCATAGGGCTCGATGTGAATGTCACTGACTCCGTCATTGATGGCTTTAATGAGAATGCCGTTTACCAGTTTGATAATGGGGGCATCAGATGCCGAGAACTTGTCGTCGTCCTCCGTATGGCTCTCCAGTTCCATTTCATCTGCTGCCTCGGAAACCAGGGAACCGAAGTCTTCGACCTGGGTAACAGGTACGGCTTCTTCTTCCTCTTCGACTTTCTTACCAA
>JAQYWL010000081.1 GCA_030145035.1 Desulfobacteria bacterium
AGCTTATATGCTAGCATCTCTGGCAATGGCGGGCAGGTTGGTCTTTTTTTCTTTTACATCATTCCATTATTCCATCATTCCATTATTCCTTGATCGAATTTGCAATAGCATCTATAAATATCTACCATTTCAATAGGTTGTAGAATTTCCGAGACGTCAAATTACCTGATATGAGTCAGATGAAACATGAATATATCAAGATTACGGCAAGTCTCATTAAATTACAACAAAAAAATGCACCCTTCAGGCTCAAACAGGTCGGCCACCAAACGGGCACACAGGATGCGACCGAGATCTACCACGTCTGGTACTTTGCTGAAAGCGAGAGGGCAGTGGTAAAATTGCAGGTAAACTCTGCCAGTTGGCGCACCTACAGCTCAAAAATCATTCAACCGCATGAGATCGGCGAGTCGCGTGTGGATGTGCTTGGCCCGGAGGGTGAGGTGCTGAAGGCAGTCCGTTTTGAGATCGCGCCGTAATGAGAAGTCACACCGCCAGCGGCCACATTCTCCCAGTAGTTTATCATTCGTGGTAAACTATTAGACATTTTCCACTATCCAGTCAGATCAGGCAGCCAGGAAATCTTTGATCACGAGTTGAATGCTTTTTCGGTCTCGCCCTCCGGGGCGTAGTCCGCCTGCGGCGGACGAAGGCCACCGGTTCCAGCGAACATGGCAGGCAATGCGCTGGAATCGTTTAGGAGGTGGCTTATCAGTACCCGCGTTGAACAAGATCGCATCAAACGGTCTCGTTTGGCCAGTCTTCGGCGAATTCGCCGGCCGCAGTCTCATCTGCAAATGATGGGCTCCAACCACCCGGGCGGAAAGGACATCCAAGTCTGAAAGCATAAAAAGAGGTTCTTGATTCCCTGTTCCGAAAGGGGCAAGTGCTTCCAGATCATCTGCCAGTTCAGGAGAGACATCAGATGCGGAAATCTCGCCGTCGATAATTAGTTTGGGCACGAAATCCTCAGGCGTTGTTTTCTGGCAGACGATTCTTTCAAAATCTCTGCGGAAAGCCGGGATGTCTTCAGCCCTCAACGTGATGCCTGCTGCCGCCTTATGGCCCCCGAATTTTTTTAGGTACTGAGCACAGCCCTTTAAGCCTTCGTACAAATCAAATCCATCCGGGGTTCGGGCCGAGCCCTTACCGATGCCGTCGGCAACCGCAATAAGAACAACGGGTCGATAATACCGGTCAACCAGTCTGGATGCCACGATTCCGATCACGCCCTGGTGCCATCCCTGCTGGTCTATGACCAGCGCTCTTTGCTCCAATAACTCATGGTTGTTTTCAAGGTGCTGGACGATCTCTGACAGGATGCGGTTTTCAATCTTCTGCCTTCTCGTATTTTCCTGGTTAAGCTGCTTTGCAATGGCGTGTGCTGTCTCCATATTTGAGGTCGTAAGGAGCCTCAAGGCAATTGAGCCGTGGGTGAGTCTTCCGGCTGCATTCACCCGTGGGGCAAGCTTAAAAGCGAGGTCCCGGGTGTCGAGAGGGCGATTCAGCATGTTGCATACATCCAACAGGGCGTTGACACCTGGACGCACATCAGAAGCGAGTACTTCAAGTCCGGCCTTCACATAGATGCGATTCTCTTCCACAAGCGGGACCATGTCTGCTACTGTGCCAAGGGCTACCAGATCACAGGCAGCCTTTAGGTTTGGTTCCGGTCCGCCTCTGGCGGACCAAAAACCCTCATCCCGGAGCCTCTTGCGCAACGCTATGACCAGGTTGAAAGCCACACCCACCCCGGCGAGCCACGAAAAGCCTGATGTACAATCAGGCTGTTTAGGGTTCAAAACGGCAAATGCCTCTGGCATCAGGGGAGGAGTCTCATGATGATCAGTTATGATCACATCGATCCCGGCACGGCGAGCCGCACTGACCGCATCAAAGCTGGTAATGCCGCAATCCACGGTTATGATAAGGCTAATACCATCGGGCATAGCGTGCTTTTCAACATGATCCCGGGTCAACCCGTAACCTTCGGTCAGGCGATTGGGGATGTAGTAATGCACATCAGCATCCAGATAGGCCAGGAATTCAACGAGAACCGCAGTGGCTGTAATGCCGTCCATATCATAGTCCCCAAAAATGAGCACTTTTTCACCCCGACGAATAGCCAGCAGGATGCGCTCAACCGCACGGTCTACATCTTTCATCAAAAAAGGGGATCGAACATGGGCAAGTGAAGGCTTGAGAAAGGCTGCCGCCTCATCCGGGCTGCTGATGCCGCGGTTTATAAGTGCAGTGGCGACCGCTATCTGACAGCCCAGGCTGTCAGATAGTATAGAAACCTGTTTAGGATCAGGTGAAAGGATGTGCCACCTCTTTTGCACAGATAGGAATTTCCTTTTTTCAGCGGCGCAGCCGCGTTATATAAAATCGCACAGCGATTTTATTGCTATAGCCCAAATGGGACATTTGTACAATACCGATTTTTTCATTGAAAAAATGGGGGAACTGGTGTTAATTTACAAAAAGGGTTGTGGATTATTCCAACCTCTCACAGAGTTCGCAGAGACCCAGAGTTGTTGAGTTGATCAGACAAATTCTTTATCTCTGAGACCTCCGCGGGCTCAAGCGACCGAAGGGAGCGGGCGAGAGAACCCGTTAACATGCCCAAAACCACTGTCAAGAAATACTATCGCGTAGATCGAGAACAGATTCATTTCTTGAAGTTTATCCTGGAAGGATACGACGGGGTTGCCGTACTCACGACCATAGATCCACAGAAAGGATTGGTTGTCCTATACATTGGACCTGGTTGCCAAGGCATGGCAGATATGATCATCCAGGATCTTCAAAGGCATATCAGAATTGAACCTTTATAAAATCGCGGAGCGATTTTATGTAATGAAACCAAAACTTGTACACATAGTCACCATGGGCTGCCAGATGAACGTCTATGATTCCGAGCAGATGTTGAGACTTCTGGCTCCATTGAACTACAGGCCCACTTCGCAGCAGGATAAGGCCGATCTTATCCTGTTAAATACGTGTTCGATCCGTGAAAAGGCCGAGCACAAGGTTTATAGCTTCTTGGGTCGTCTCGTCCGGATGAAACGGCTGAGGCCGGATCTCATTCTCGGTGTAGGTGGATGTGTAGCCCAACAGGAGGGATATCGGCTTGTTAAACGGGCACCGCATATTGATATCGTTTTCGGAACCTTTGCGCTTGGGCGGCTCCCCTCCCTTGTACGGCAGGTCGAAGATCAAAAAAAGCAGATCGTAGACGTAGATCCGAGGGGGGCGTCGGAACCTCTGTGTGTTAAGGGACCAGTATTTGCGGCCGGGCGTGCCACGGCTTTTGTGACCATCATGCAGGGTTGCGACCACTTCTGTACCTATTGTGTGGTACCTTATGTTAGAGGACGTGAAGTTAGTCGGAGACCCGAGGAAATACTTGAGGAAATTCGGCTTTTGGTGGAAAATGGTATCCGTGAGGTCACACTCATAGGCCAAAACGTAAATGCATATGGACAGAAGAACGGCCATGGATGTGATTTTCCGGCACTCCTTGAACGTGTTAACGATATGGAAGGCTTGCGCCGCATACGTTTCACGACCTCGCATCCCAAGGATCTGTCGGATCGGTTGATTGAGGCCTTCCGCAGGCTGGACAAACTTGCCCCTCATATCCACCTGCCGGTTCAGTCCGGCTCAGATCGCTTGCTGAGGCTCATGAATAGAGGATACTCAAGGGACTACTATCTCAAGAAGGTTGCAAAGTTGCGCAACGTCCGGCCTGATATTGCAATAACCTCTGATATCATTGTCGGTTTTTCGGGTGAAGAGAGAGTTGACTTCGAAGCCACCGTGGATCTTGTCCGGCAAGTAGAATTTGACAGCCTTTTCTTATTCAAGTATTCTGATCGTCCGAATGTTCCGGCTGCTAAGTTTTCCAACAAAGTTCCGGAGGCCTTAAAGGGTGAGCGCTTCAGCACCCTGTTAGAGGTTCAAGGGGGGTTCACCCTGAAGAAGAATAAGGCACTGGTAGGGACGACTCAGGAAGTCCTGGTGGAAGGTCTTAGCAAGAAATCGCCTAATCAGTTGACAGGGCGCACCCTTTGCAATAAAATAGCGAACTTTACGGATGGCACGCTTGGCATGGCACGTGTCGGCCGGATCTTGCCAGTAAGAATTGTGGAAGCTTTTTCACATTCCTTGCTCGGGCATCCTGTCGGCAAGGGCCATGGAGAATACCCTGGCAAAAACGGAGGAATGTCCCATGCTGCATGAAATGAAGGTTTCGGGCTTAACCATTGATCCGGCTTCAAACGCCCCTATCGTCATCTTGAAATCCATTCAGGGAGATCACGCACTTCCCATTTGGATCGGTATCCTGGAGGCGACGGCCATTGCCACAGAGCTTGAGAAGGTTAGCTTCGCTCGCCCAATGACCCATGATCTATTCAAGAATTTCATCGATATGCTAAAGATAAGTATTTCCAGGGTGGAAGTATGCGACCTGAAGGATAACACATTCTTTGCCCAGATCTACTTCTCTTTTGATAACCAGTCATACAATATGGATGCGCGTCCCAGCGATGCCATTGCCTTAGCCCTCAGAGCCGGTTGTCCCATATTTGTTGATGACACGGTACTCCAGAAATCAAAGCGACTGGATGGAGAGCCTGAAGCATGGGACAAAAGCGAGCAGGGTTTGAAATGGAAGGACTACTTAGAGAAGCTTTCGCCCGACGATTTTGGCAAATACAAGATGTAGACGGCTGTGATTGATTTACACACCCATTCCATTTTCAGCGATGGTGTCCTAATTCCATCTGAACTGGTCCGCCGGGCAGAGGTGCTCGGTATCAACGCCATTGGTATCACGGACCACGCTGATGCCTCCAACCTGGACTTTATCATCCCGCGCATTGTGGCTGTGGCCGAAAGGTTGAATCGCGTCAACCACATCAAGACAGTACCCGGCATCGAGTTGACCCATGTCCCGCCTTCTCAAATCGGGCCTTTAGCCGAACAGGCCCGTTCTCTTGGGGCCAAGATTGTGGTGGTACATGGGGAAACCATTGCGGAGCCCGTTGTTCCTGGTACCAACCGGGCAGCCCTGTCTGCTGATATTGATATCCTGGCCCACCCTGGCCTCATCTCGGAGGAAGAGGTGGCGATAGCAGCAGAGAAAGGGATTTTTCTGGAAATCAGCGCCCGAAAAGGACACAGCCTGACAAATGGGCATGTCGCGAAATTAGCCAGAAAACAGGGGGCTGAATTGATCTTGAACTCCGATGCCCACGAACCTTCAGATCTCATCACCGAACAACAGGCAAGAGAAATTGTCCTGGGCGCGGGTTTGAGCCAGGATGATTTTGAACGCATGCAGAAAAACGCAGAATCCTTCCTTTAATCAATACCTTTTCTCTCGCCCGCTCCCCCAGGTCGCTTGAGTTCACAGAGATCTCTGAGATCAATAAATTTGTCTGATTTTTTGACCCCAGTTAAATAGGCTTCGCATTTAACGGGGCAAAGACAAAAATCAGACAAACCTCTCAGCCACTGCGTGGCATTTGTAATCATGGCATGCCAAGGTTGATCGGCGACATAAGTGTTTAGGTGAATCAACATCTCCCGCGATAGCGGGATGGCCGTTTGAGCAGATTTCCCCTCTCAGGAAATCTGCTCAAAACCTCTGAGCCTCTGCGGGCTCTGTGAGAGATCGGTAACTAAA
>JAQYWL010000143.1 GCA_030145035.1 Desulfobacteria bacterium
ACGTGAACAGACCCTGGTTGATTCCGGCCGAAAATACGATGCTGGACCGAAGACCGCTCTTGGCATACCCTCGAAGGGCCGCTTTGGCATCGCTGAATTCATCCCTGAGGGGGTTGCCATTGTTATCAGAATTGATGCAGTCCAGTTTGACCATGATATTGACGTCAATAGAGCCAGGTTGCATTCTACGTGTCAAATCCTTTGCCAGGGCGTTTCTCTCAGGCCCGGCCTCCATTTTGAGAAGTCTGTTGTATTCCCTTTTCATGGGAGTTTCATCGGAAAGCAGGTCAAAGTATTTACTCTTGCTGTTTACCTCGAAAAAAGGCTGTTCTCTAATGTCCTCCATCTTAATCCGAACGATCTCCCTGACGGTCTCAAGATAAGCGGTGATCCTTTTTGCCCGGCCGTCCTCTTCGTTCCTTGGTAGCTTGACATAGGGCAAGCCGTACTTTTCGCTGTAATATTTGCGGATTTTCTCGAGTAGAATATCGTCTACGAGTGAAATAACTGATGTAATGCCTAAAGGAGCTACACGGATAGGCGTGTTAACAGAGTGTCCGATCCCCATAACGGGAATGTGAAAGGTGTGGTAATAGTCTTTCATATATCTACCTCTTAATTCAATGCAGCCGAATTTGGATTCGACCACCTATACAGAACGACTAAGATTTCCAACAAACAATTTCTTGCCTTTCATCTCCTTCCTCCACTTGGGTGAGGGTAGCTTAGTACAAAGGCCCTTGGATGTCAATGTGTCAAAGGAAAAGGCTGCGGCAATGACCAGCAGAGTCCAAACAAGATAATCGCTTGACTTGCTTGGGGATTGCTGGTAACTTCAAATCACGTGGAGTAACGTAAGTAACTGATATTTTTTCCTTTGAGGAGGGGCATGACTCGAAAAAATGCAAATAAGCGCTCTGCCAAGGTGGCACGCGCCACTAAGGAAACGGACATCAAGCTTGAATTGACCATAGAAGGGAAGGGCAAATCGGCCATTACAACGGGCATCCCGTTCATGGACCACATGCTCACCTTGATGGCTGCCCACGGTTTTTTTGATCTCACCCTAAATGCAAAGGGAGACATCGAGATAGACGATCATCACACGGTTGAAGACATCGGCATAGTGCTGGGCGACGCCTTTAACAAGGCATTAGGGGGTCGAAAGGGAATTAAGCGGTACGGCAGGGGCCTTGTTCCGATGGACGAGGCACTGGCCTCTGTAGTGATTGACTTTTCGAACAGGCCTTTTCTTGTTTATCATGTTAACCTTAAACGCGATAGTGCCGGGCGTTTTGACGCACAACTCATTCAAGAATTCTTCAGGGCCTTTGTCAACCGAAGCGGCGTGACCCTCCACATCAATGTCATGTACGGAGACAATACGCACCACATTATAGAGGCCGTGTTCAAGGCCTTTGGCCAGGCGCTCGATGAGGCCACCATGCTGGACAGCAGAATTACCGAGGTCCGTTCTACAAAAGGAATATTATAGATGCTGATTATCCCGGCAGTGGACATAAAAGGGGGCCGGTGTGTCCGGCTCCTTCAGGGGCGCGAAGATTCCGAGACGATATTCTCTGACGACCCCTCTGCCATGGCAGCAAGATGGGAAGCAGAGGGGGCTGAGTTACTGCATGTCATCGATTTGGATGGTGCCTTCAGGAAGAGTCCACAAAACGTAGAAGCCATTAAACGTATCCTGGATAGGGTTCATATACCCGTGCAGCTCGGTGGCGGGATACGCAGCATGGAAACCATTTCCATGTTTCTGGACCTGGGCGTTAGCAGGGTTATTCTTGGAACTGAGGCGATTAGAAATCCTCGTCTGGTTGAGCAAGCATGCCAGGCTTTTCCAGGTAAGATTATGGTAGGAATTGATGCCCGCAACGGAATGGTAGCCATAGAGGGATGGAAACAAACTACCGAGCAGCAGGCCATTGAGGTGGCCAGGGGTTTTCAGGGACACAGACTTGCGGGGATTATCTTTACGGACATCCATAAAGACGGAATGCAGACCGGCCCAAATATTGCCCAGACCGAGCGGTTAGCTGAATCTGTGTCCATTCCCATTATCGCTTCCGGGGGTGTCTCAGATATCAACGACATCAGGGCACTTCTCCCCCTGGAGCGCCTGGGCGTTGAAGCGGCTATCACCGGGAAGGCGCTATATGCAGGCACCCTGAATCTGAAGCAGGCCATGGAGGTTGCCCGGGGTTCCGCGTGAATCCTCGATTTTTTCATTTTTTTCTTGACATCTTCTCAAAACATCCCTATTTTTAAGGATTAAAAAAAAATTGTGGGAAAAATCAAATCCTTTTCGTGCCTTTCGTGGAGTTGACTATCCCAACGATGGCCTATCCTCTTGTTGCACCTAAGGTGACTTCCATTTCAGGCGCTGATTCAAGATCCCGGGTGTCACACTTATTCGCTTCACGCAACTCATGCATCCAAGGTATCCCATTTCAATGAAGCCAAACGATTAGGCCGGCTATCGAGAACAAAAACATGTCCCTACAAGAAACGATCCAGAATCAGCTCATTGTCGCAACCAAGAAAAAGGATGCGGTTCACGTTGGCACACTGCGGATGTTGCGGGCGGCTATCAAGAACCGGGAGGTGGAGTTACAGGCTGGCCTTGACGACCAAGAAATCCTGCGCCTGATTCGGGCTCAGATCAAACAACGCAAAGAGTCCATTCGTCAATTCAAAGAGGGTGGTCGAGATGATCTTGTCAACAAAGAAGAGCAGGAATTGGCCATACTGATGTCATTTATGCCCGAGCAGCTTTCCGTGGAAGCGATTAACGATGTGGTTACTGCAATGATTCAAGAACTGGGTGCCAAGGACATGAAGGACATGGGGCGGGTGATGAAAAAGGTAATGGGCCAATTGGCCGGTTCGGCCGATGGAAAGCTTGTAAATGAAATGGTGAGAAAACACTTAAGCCAATGAACATTTGCAATTCATATTATCCCTGCAAGTTTTGCCGCTATATATAGTGCTTGACACAATCAAAACATACGATATATTGTATTAAAAACGTTATTAGAAATTCTGATCCGGAGGGTATTACATCTTGGCCGGTTTTATACCCGAAGATATCATTGCCCATGTTCAAAACGCAGCAAATATCGTTGATGTGATTTCAGAATATGTTGCCTTGAAAAAGACTGGTAAGAATTTCATAGG
>JAQYWL010000559.1 GCA_030145035.1 Desulfobacteria bacterium
CTTGAAACACCCACCGAAAGGGAGCGAAATCTCCGGTTCAGGATTAGCGGCGTGTTGGTCGTGGAACCCCTGGCCGAGCCAGTCACCTTTGACACTTATTTTGACGTCAATAGGGGGCAGTACGTCATTTCAAAATAGAAAATAGCTGGTAAGCTGGTGAGCTGATAAGCTCAACGACTCAACAGCTTAACGGCTAATTAGCTCAACAATTTGGTAGGTTGGGTTGAGGTACAAAACCCAACATAATGGCTAAGTTCGGCAAGTAATCCGTAAAACCGAATTGATTTTGGAATCAATATGTGAAGACCTATAGCTCAAATGGACGACAAACTACTAAATTATTACGAGCGGGAACTTACGTTCATCCGCGAGATGGGCGCCGAATTTGCCAGGAAATACCCGAAGATTGCCGGGAGGTTGCTCCTTGAGCCTGACAAGTGTGAAGACCCCCATACCGAGCGGTTGATAGAGGCATTTGCTTTTATTAGCGGACGTATACACAAAAAGATCGATGATGATTTTCCTGAAATAACGGAATCCCTGCTAAGTATCGTCTATCCTCATTACGTCAGCCCTATACCCCCCATGTCGATTGTAAAATTCGAGCCTTTGAAGCAGACCATCCCTCCTACAGGATACAAAATAGCAAAAAATACTGCCCTCTTTTCCAAACCCGTCAGTGGCTCGCCATGTCAGTTCACCACATCCTATCCGGTCACACTTTGGCCCATTGATGTGGTTTCAGCAGGGTTGCGGGACCCAAAAAAGGCAGTGAGAGGCGCCCAACAGGCGATTGTGATACGACTAAAGACTTTTAACAATTTGAGCTTTTCCGAGCTCGGCTGGGAAAAGCTGCGCTTTTTCCTCAATGGCCCCCACCAGCATGTCTTTCATCTCTATGAGCTTTTGTTCAACAATGTATGCCATGTGGAATGTGAGTCGACCAACGGACAAGGGATGACAAAGGAGATGTCATTGACCCCGGACGACATCCTACCCGTGGGATTTGTCCCTGATGAGTTCATGATCCCCTATCCGCAAAGGTCCTTCCCCGGCTACCTCCTCCTTTTCGAATATTTCTGTTTCCCGGAAAAGTTCCTCTTTTTTGATCTCAATGGCCTGAATCAAATCAAACAAGGGGACTTGGGTGACACCCTTGATATCTGGATATACCTGGACAGAGCTGCCAAATCGAATCTTGTGATCAATGAAGATACCTTTTGCATCAGTACCACACCCGTGGTTAATCTGTTCAAACGTATTGCCGAACCGATACGGGTTGAACAACGCAAAACCGAATACCGTGTCATCCCGGATATTAGGAGGCAAGAGGCAACAGAGGTGTTCAGCATAGACAGTGTCAGTGCGTCTTCAGCCGCCTTTCCGGGGAAAGAAGCTCATTTCAGGCCCTTTTATTCGGTAAGACACCACCTTGATGAGGAAGACAACCGTGGCCGAAGGGCTTTTTGGCATATCCAACGGCGTGCATCAAACAAGAAAGGGGATGATGGGACGGAAGTCTTCCTCTCCTTTGCGGACCTGGACTTCAATCCTGTTGACCCGGGCGTGGAAACATTAACCGTCCATGCGACCTGCACGAATCGTGACCTGCCTGCCAGGCTTCCCTTTGGAGATTCGGCAGGGGATTTCAATATGGAAATAGCAGCCCCTGTTGCCCGTATAAACTGCCTCATAAAACCTACCCCGGCCCGCAGGCCCTCCCTGGGTGGGGCACTGCAATGGCGTCTGATATCTCATCTATCCCTCAACTATATGTCCCTTGTGGAAGGAGGAGAAGAGGCCCTCAGGGAGATCCTCAAGCTTTATGATTTTGACGATTCACCTGCTACGAGGCAGCAGATAAACGGTATCGTGTCTCTTCAGGCCCAGCATGTTACCAAGAGAATCGGCCAGTCTTTTTGCCGCGGGGTGCAGGTCACCATAGAATTTGACGAGGATAAATTTGTCGGGACTGGCCTATACCTGTTTGCATCCATATTGGAAAGATTTTTGGGGCAGTATGTTTCCGTCAATTCCTTTTCCCGGTTGGTGGCAAAGACCGTGCAGAAAAAAGGGGCGTTAAAAAAGTGGCCTCCCAGAAACGGCAATCGGGTACTCCTCTAAAAGAGCGTCTTTTTAAGGAATTTTACGGTTTTTCCTTTTTTAAGGCCGTCCATTTGCTGGAGTCTCTTTTCCCTGACAAAAAGTCATTGGGCCAGACACTGATGCCACGTGAAGAACTGGTGCGGTTTTCGGTAAAACCCGGTTTCACTTTTCCACCCAGTGATATTTCTAACATGAAACATGCAGATGAGGAGGGGCCGGTTGATATGGAAGTCGCCTTTATGGGACTGATCGGTCCATCTGGCATCCTGCCCGACTGTTACAATGAACTGGCAATCGAAAGGGTCCGCCAGAAGGATTTCAGCCTTACCGCCTTTCTTGATATTTTCCACCACCGTCTCATCTCCCTTTTCTATTTGGCCTGGAAAAAACACCAATTCCCCGCAAATTATGTGCCTGGAGCAAAAGACAGGCTTTCCGGATATCTGCTGAGTTTAACGGGTTTGGGAACACCGGGGCTCACCAACATGATCGGATTGCCGGAGGAATCCCTGACATTTTGCAGTGGACTCTTATCGAGACCGGTCCCATCCGCGGTTGCCATCGAGGCGACAGTATCATACCTTTCAGGCGCTACTGTCAAAGTCGAGCAATTCATTGAGCAGACCATTCCACTGAGTGCGGAAGATCAAACACAACTCGGCTTGTCCAATGAGCAATTGGGTATCAATACCGTTTGCGGAAGCTATGTGTGGGACAGCCAGACAAAATTCCGGATAGATCTGGGGCCGGTCGGCCATGATGATTTTCTTCGATTTCTGCCAACGGGTGACATGCTCGGCCCGATCTTTTCCCTGGTCAGATATATGGTTGGGATAGAGTATGAATTCGAGATTCGCCTATTTCTTAAGCGTGAGGAAGTTCCCCCATGTGTATTAGGCATGGAAACCCCGACCTCACCCCGGTTAGGCTGGTCAACTTGGATCAAGACGCCAGGGGTAACGATGCGGGATGATCCTTATGTAACGTTTCAGGAGCCGTTAGAAGAAATGTCTAACCACGAAGTTCGTAGGTTGGGTTGAGCCGTGCGAAACCCAACAAAAACCTTCGTGCTCTTCGTGGTTAGTTTGTAGGTTGGGTTGAGGAACGAAACCCAACAAAAACCTATCACGAAAACACGAAAGATTGAAAGCACGAAAAAGAATGATACTTCGTAGGTTGGGTTGAGTTCGTAGGTTGGGTTGAGCTGTGCGAAACCCAACAAAAACCTGATAAACTTTAACGTGAAATTTTTAAATGACGGGATCAAACAGATGGTCTTATAATCCCTTCGTGCCCTTCGTGGTTAGCAAAATAAATAAAAAGGAGCTACTGCCATGCCTGGATCAAATCTCAAATCGTTGATAGGAAAATTGAACAACACCTGCCGAAACGCCCTGGAATCTGCAGCCGGCCTTTGCCTGTCTCAAACCCATTATGAAGTGGATCTGGAACACTTCCTTCTCAAACTTCTCGAGATGTCGGACACGGATCTCCAAAAAATACTCAGACATTTTGAAATCAATGAAACCCGTCTGGTATCCGATCTCACGCGCGCCATGGAGGGATTCAAGACAGGCAACGCCAGAACCCCGGCCCTGTCTCCGCGCATACCCCGGATGGTCCAGGATGCATGGCTGGTCGCCTCCGTTGACTTCCAGGCGCCTGCCATCCGTTCAGGTCACATCATTCTCTCCCTTATGAGCAACGATGATACGGCCCGGATGCTGACGACAAGCTCTGACGCGTTTAAGAAGATTTCCGTGGAGACTTTGAGCGAGAACCTTACTGATCTGACCTCCGGGTCAGTTGAAGACATTGATATTGGCAAAGCCGCAAGACCCGGTGAAATGGCAGCACCACGGAGGGCGCCGGCAGGGGCCGCAGCCCTGGACCAGTTTACGATAAATCTGACGGAAAGGGCCCGAAAGGGAGAGATAGACCCGGTGCTCGGGCGGGATTTTGAGATTAGACAGATGGTGGACATCCTGATACGCCGCAGGCAAAACAACCCCATACTCACGGGAGAGGCCGGTGTGGGCAAGACCGCGGTGGTGGAAGGGTTTGCCCTCAGGATCGTGGAGGGAGATATTCCCCCACCATTGAAAAACGTGGCGATCCACACGCTCGACCTGGGTCTTTTGCAGGCAGGGGCAGGGATAAAGGGAGAGTTCGAAAACCGGCTAAAATCCGTGATCGAGGAGGTCAAAGCCTCCCCGATTCCGATTGTTCTTTTCATTGATGAAGCACATACGCTTATAGGCGCGGGCGGCGCTGCGGGCTCAGGGGATGCGGCCAACCTGCTCAAGCCTGCGCTGGCCCGCGGAGAACTTCGGACCATTGCTGCAACCACGTGGTCCGAATACAAGAAGTACTTTGAAAAGGACGCTGCCCTGGCCAGGCGGTTTCAGGTGGTCAAAATCGAAGAACCGGAAGAGGAAAAGGCCGTGATGATGATGCGGGCGATTGCCCCGTTTCTTGAGAATCACCACAATGTCATGATAACAGATGATGCCTTGCTTGATGCAGTCCACCTGTCCCATCGTTATCTCACGGGAAGACAGCTCCCGGATAAGGCCGTAAGCGTACTGGACACGGCCTGCGCCAGGGTGGCCATAGGCCTGAACACAAGCCCTCCTGCAATTGAAGAAGCCACGCGCCGCATCGGCCAGATCGACAGGGAGATGAAGATCCTTGAAAGGGAAGAACTGATCGGCCATGAGCACGGGGAGCGGATCGAGTCTCTTGCCGCAGAAAGGGAAGCGGCCCAGATACGTCTCGATGATTTGACTCAAAAGTGGCAAAAGGAAACGGAAATCGCTAACCGCATCATTGATGTCCGGCAGGAGATACACGAGATCCATGAAAAGGACCCTTCGGACACTGGGGCATTATCCGAGAAACAGGAGTTGTTAAAAGGCCTGGATAGAGAGCTTACCGATGTGCAAGGAGATTCGCCCCTGGTGCAGATTGCGGTGGATCACGAAATCATATCCGAGGTGATCTCCGGATGGACCGGTATTCCAACCGGCCGCATGCTGACCGATGAGATCGAGACTGTTCTCAAAA
>JAQYWL010000105.1 GCA_030145035.1 Desulfobacteria bacterium
CTGCCATAGCCAAGCTTGAGCGGGCAGGTGGTGGTCACCAATCATCCCTTATCCAGGTTACAAGATTCGATGAGAAGCCCTGTATTGTCCCCCACGAGGTCCTAAGTGGCCTCAACGTTGTTGCTCGGGCTCTCTCGCCGAAATCGATAATATCTTATTCTATGTTGAGATAATCTGGATCAAATGGCTCCTTTTTCTTCATTAAGGTCCAAGCGATGACTAGCAACTTAGCAGCCAGTTTTACTCTCATTTTGGTCTTGATGCCTTTTTCTCTTTCTCTGCCTCTGAGCGTGTTCGTGTAATAGACTATAAAGTTTAGGTCTTTAGTAGAAGCTACCAGGGCTGCCTGGTATAAAGCATAACGAAGGTCGGCTTTGCCTTTTTTGGAGATTACAGGTATTGCAGCCTCAGACTTCTTGCCACTACGCTTAGCATTGAGATCCATACCGGCCATCTTTAAGACCTGTTTTTGTGTATTAAAACGAAAGGGATTACCAATAGCACCGAGAACCTTGGAAGAAACATCAGGCCCAAAGCCGGGGATAGTAAGCAGATAGCTGTATTCAGGAAACTGCAAACAGATATCCTCAATCTTATCATTGGTGGCAAGAATGGCTTGTCTAATCTCTTTTAACCCCTCCACCATTATCTCTGCCTCGAATTCTACCGCTTCGCCCACAGCGCAACCAATAGAGTCAACCGCCTTGTTCCAAATCGCCTTTAACCGCTTGTGCTGCGCTATGCGCCTACTGCCAGGAGCAACCAAACGAACAAATTGGTCGTATTCTAAACCAGCAATCACGGAAGGGTTTAAACACCACCGCACTATTGCCAAACCCTCAGATCCCCATCGTGCGTAATATCGGTCGAATTCAGGAAAATACCGGGCCAAGAGGTGATTGCGGATACGCACCTTTAGTCCATGCTCTTGCTTCTTTAATCGCCTCTTGAGAGACAACAAATTCAAGGCCATGGGCGGATATTCATAAAACAGGCATTTGCCCTGGGAGACCAGATCCGCTATATTGGCCGAATCTTTTGTGTCGTGCTTGTCCCAACGACCGTCCAGCAACTCCCGGTTCCTTTTAACCGATACCCCAGAGACTAACACCACATTAAGACCGCACTTGATTAAATGCTCCCCCAACGGCTTATGATAGTTGGCCGTTGGCTCAAGACCAAATACCCCTCTCTCAAGACCATGTTTTACCTTCACCGCTTCAACATAGGTAAGCAACCTCTGAAAACCCTCTATGTTGTTCTTAAAGACCAGCCGCTTCAAAAGCGTTTTCCCTGTGGCAGTGCCAAAGAAAGCGTTGTGCTTCTCCTTGGCGACATCAATACCTACAATCAGATGCTCCTTGGATCCTCGAATCTCTTTCTTGAGTTGACGAAACACATCCAGCCTGATACGCTCTACTTCGTTCATAATAACCTCCTTTTAGTGTAGTGGTTGTTGCTTGCCTAACACTATGCTATAGGAGGTTATTTCTTTTTTTACAAGAGCGATAATAAGTTTTTATTTTGCTACCCTTGGGGGTATAACCCTTTGGTATTTTAATATATAACGTTGTTGACTAGGTTGAATAACTCAATTGCGGTTACAGACAGAATGGAGCCAACTATTCAGGAGAGCAAAGGGGAAATAAGTCAACATAGACAACAACGTCCCCTAAAACTCCCGTATCAATGATCAGTATCGTATCTGTTTCAGATGGACAGAAACGAGCCCAGTTGACGTCGAAATTACAGATTATCATTAGGCATTTTGATCTTTTGAGGAGGAAAAGATGATCCGCATACCAACACATCGCGCGCCAACTCACCCAGGGGAGATGCTCTTGGAGGAGTTTCTCAAGCCAATGGGACTTACCCAGAGGGAATTGGCTGAGGCGATACATGTGCCATATCAGAGGGTGAATGAGATCATCAACGGCCGCAGGGGGATAACACCGAGCACGGCCCTGAGACTCGCAAAATTCTTCGGCGTATCTCCAGACTTCTGGATGAATCTTCAGTTGCGATGGGACTTATATTTTGCCCACCAGTCTGAAACTGATAAATTGAAAACCATTAAGACCGTCAGGCCGGTATCCTTTCATCACGGTTCAGCACATAATTGAATTGGGGTCAAGTCTTCGATTGACGCTTGACAGCGATAGTAAGAGTCAATCGGAGACTTGACCCCTGCATGCTTTGAAACTGCCAAAACTTTGTGATATTCAGATGAAATGTTACTTTAGAGATCGGTGGGGTGGAGTGTCTTGCCTGGGACTACCCGTTGGGAAGAGCGATATAGAACTGGTTCGATCCCTTGGAATATTGGGAAGCCAGATGTCAACCTTATTGAAATAGTCACTAAGAGACCTATTCTAAGTTGCAAGGCTTTAGACATCGGTTGTGGCACCGGCGATGATGCGGTTTGGCTTGCTCAGCAAGGTTTTGAAGTGACAGGCACTGATGTTTCGAGAACTGCGGTTGAGATGGCCGCCGAAAAGGCTTCCCAAGTCGGTGTGGAATGTACGTTTCTTGTGATAGATTTTCTCGAAAGCGAAGTGCCTGGAGCCCCTTTTGGGTTTGTTTTCGACCGAGGGTGTTTTCACTCCTTTGATGAGCATGAAGAGCGGAAGAAGTTTGCAGAAAATGCGGCCACGCATTTAAGAAAAAGTGGACTGTGGTTAAGTCTTGTTGGAAACGCCGACGAAGAACGTCAAGGGCCCGGTCCACCACAGCATACAGCCACGGATATTGTGACCGCCATCGAACCGTACTTCGAGATTCTGACGCTTGAGTCAGGTCATTTCGGATCTAACCGTCCCGATCCTCCGAGAGCATGGGTGTGTTTGATGCTGAAACGGGTAAGATTATGACTGTTACGATTACCAAATCAAATCTGTGCCCGAACCGTCAACTGTCAATCAAGGGGTCAAGTCTCCGTTTGACCTTTGATAGAATCCAGAGTCAATCGGAGACTTGACCCCCTATCCTAACATTGGAGACAACAAAACAAGCGTTGCCAATGGATGCAGATGCGGCCGAAGAGGGCTATCGCCTAACCCCTAACTGCCCGTTTAACTTTAAGAAGTGAGGAGCAACCAGTCAGAATTCTTGA
>JAQYWL010000495.1 GCA_030145035.1 Desulfobacteria bacterium
AAGTTCATAGGTTCAAAGCCTGCCCTGGCGCGACACGCTCGTGAGAGACTATCACGCTCACCAACCCGGTCTGGGCCAGGGGTTGTTAACCATGAACCCTGGAGTGGTGTCAGGTGTCAGGTGCCAGGAAAGACAACCCTGAAACCTGAACACTGAACACTGGACACTGGACACTGGAACCCTGAACCTGGAACCGATCACTTTAGCGCTAATCGGTGGGCAATGCCCACCCTACGTCTGGACCTGAGTCAAATGAAATCCGCAATCCCTGCCCGCCAGTCGCCTTCGCTCCAGGCGATGGCAGGCGGGCAAAATCCAAAATCCAAAATCATTGAACATCCTGACTGCTTTGGTCAGCTTGATACGGTTTTTCCTGTGGGCGAGGAGGGGCTACGCACAAGTCCGCCCGAATGCATGAAGTGCCCTTTTGCCAAGTCGTGCCTTCAGGAAGCCATGCGTGGCCCTGAGGGCCTCAAGTTGCAGGAAGAAAAGGTGGACCAGGCATATGAACACGGCCTGATCGGAAAGCTCGAGCGCTGGTCCAGAAAGAAGCTCATCCGCCAGGAGATAGAGGCGTTGACTTCGAAGAGAAAATCAAAATCAACGCAACGATGAATGTAAGAATATGAACTCTGGTAAAACGTCTCGGAATTTCTGCAACCTATTGAAGTTATAGATATTTATTGGTGCTATTGCAAGTTCGATCAGGGAATAATGGAATGATGGAATAGTGGAATGATGTAAAAGAAAAAAAGACAAAAATCCTCTTAAACCCAATATTCCAACATTCCAACATTCCAATTGTGAGCGAAGCGAACTAAGGCTCATCCTGTCAAGGGATTTCTCTATTCTCTTCCTTATTTGTCCCAAAGTTGGATCAGGTAGTCCTTGTGGTCTTCAAAGACCTGGGCCTGCTCCTCAACGACTTCTTCAGCCTGGCTTGAGGTCATCTTCCGGGTTTTGTTGATAAAGGAGGCAACGCGACCAAGATAAAGCGAGGTCACCAGGTTGACCAATTGGGTACGGTTGTGGGTCCAACGATGGAAAGTGGCCGCGGTCTCGTAAAGGACCGTCACCCAGGTCTTGTTGGGCATGACAAACTTGGTCTTGGCTTTGGCAGCGCATCTCTTGAGTTCTTCGAAACAATCAGGGCAAAATATATCCCGATACAGACCCTTGAACTGCCTAAAGCCTGCTTTGTACTCCGTAACCAGGCGGCCGAGATCAACCTCGATGGGGTCAGGCTCCATAAATTCCTGAAGGCCGAACATGGGCACGGTCCGGCTGCCTCTGACCGCCTTCCACTCGGCCTCGTGCTCCTCCATGAGGACAAAGAGGGTGTGGACCACCTGGCGAAACATAGGCCCGAGGGATTCGGCAGGATCCTTGGCGTCATGGATTTTAACCCCAAGGTTGGACTGGCAAATCCTGAAGTTTTTGGTGATGGCGTTGGTAGTCATCCACACGTCAATGCCAAAGCGGGCCACGTCCGTCTCCCAGACATCCTGCTCAATGTAATACGCTGCCAACTCACCGGCAAAGGCAAAGTCCCCGCCGATGGGCTGGCGGATGCGAAGACCGTAAAGGGCCCGGGTCAGATTATAGACAATGTTGTTGGTGATCGTCGCATCATACTTGTAACGCGAATAAACAGGTGAAACAAACTGGTAATCCTTTTCTAAGATCGGTTCCAGAAGATACTTGACCCAATCGCTGGTAATGGAACGCAGGTCCGAGTCGACCACCACACACGCTTTTACCCTGAGGCGTTTGGCCGCCTCAAACACGGACCGAAACGCAGAGCCCTTCCCAGCAGGGCCCCGGTAGATGGAGACAATCTTCTCCTGCCAGGGCTTGATCTCGAACTCCTTGGCCGCTTCTCGAGTGTCGTCGGTGGAGCCGCCGTCAGCGATCATGATGACAGACCGCAAATCCTTGTAGTGGCGGAAAAGGCCATGGGTGACCATCTGGACCACGTGGGCGATGGTTAGTTCGTTATTGTAGCAGGGAATCCCCACGAGAATATCTGCACGCTCTATTTCTTCAACCCTCTTTGAGGTATAGGGTCTAAGTCCCGTATCGTAATGCATGGTTCCTCCGATCCTTGCACGTGTCAAAGATCGCCTTGTAGTATATCATCTCCCGGCCCACCAGTTGAGAAATATCATGACCGGCAGAAAAGACGTTAATCATACTCAACAGACTTGAGGGTTGCCTCAAGTCTTCCTTCTTCTACAATAAGTTCTACGTATCCACCGTCTTTCAACATTCCAGGGTTTAAGATGAGAGTATCTCCAATTCTGTCTTTTCCTACTGCTTCATGAATATGCCCGGTAAGGCAGAGCTGTGGCTGATATTCCTCTATAAACTCGCGGACCGAGACACTACCCACATGATGTCCTCCACCCACAATATCTACATTGGTGTTATAAGGGGGTACATGTGAAACCAGAATTTTCAACGTGACGTGTTTTATCTCTTCATATGCTTTTTGAATAAATTCTCTTATCTCCTCTTCGGTGTATTCAGTAGGAGTATTAAAAGGTGTGTAATTGGAACCCCCGACACCCAAAAAACCTACCCCTTGAATAATAAGACCTTTGGCGTGAAGGTTGATTCCAAGCTCGTCCAGGTAACTCTCTACCTCTCTTTGGTCCATGTTTCCTGGCTGGGCATAGAGATTGGGATTATGGCGTGATACAGTTTCTATCACCTTTTTTGCTTTCCCAACACCACCAAAGTTTGTCAAATCTCCGGTAATTATTACACAGTCTGCATCCGAGAGCCTGGCGACCTTTCCTATATTTTCGGTCCGGTCATGAATATCGCCAAACGCAACGATTCTCACAACGATTCCCTCCGTTCTCGTACGGCTTCCATCTCCACTGCGCGAAAAACCTCTTCGGTAGAACGATTCGCTTTGTTTACGTCCTTTGGAAAGTACACAAAAGCGGTATCAGGTCCACACTCTTGACATGTTTTGGTCTACTTTCGGCCGAAGAGCCGTCCCAACCAGTGCTCGGGTGGAGAGGAGGACTCCTGCGTTCCGAAATCGAAGGTTGCTGACCAATAACCAATGACAAATGACCGGTGACAAAGACATCCATATTCAATGCCTTCTTGAGATGAATACTAAGGCAGCGGAGGGAAGCACAGGATACTTTCTTTCAAGGATGACCGGTTTTCCTTGATCTTCATCCAGGATGTCTTCAGGCGAAGGCTTGCCGGTATCTATGATGCGAAACCATGCGTTGCCTGCCGGAGGCGGTGGGACTTCAAAGCTGTGTTTCACCTGATTTCCATTGAGGATCACAAAGAAATCATCATCCATTTTCTCATGTGGAAGTTCAGAGCCATCCAGGACAAAGGCAAGCACCCTGGCATCTTCAGACCAGTCCGGCTTGTCAACTTCAAGCCCGTGCCAGCTCACATCAGGGTGTTGATCGAAGTTTGTGTCTACACCCGTTAAAAAATGAGATCTGCGAAATACGGGATGTCGATTTCTCAGGGCGATCACCTTGCGGAAGAACCTGAGCAGGCCGGCATTCTTTTCAGTAAGGCGCCAGTCGATCCAGCTTATTGGATTGTCCTGGCAATAGGGATTGTTGTTTCCCTGCTGGGTTCGACCAAACTCGTCTCCTGCCAGGATCATGGGGACACCATGGGAGACCATAAGGATGGTTGCAAAAGTCTTGATACGGCGCAACCGCAGAGCATTGACTAAGCTGTCATCTGTAGGCCCCTCAACGCCACTGTTTGAGCTGAAGTTCTGGTCACTCCCGTCCTGGTTGTCTTCCGCATTTTCCTCATTATGCTTGTGGTCATAAGATACCAGGTCATAGAGGGTAAAACCATCATGGCAGGTTACGTAATTGATGCTGTTATAAGGGCAGCGGCCGCTCGCCTGATAGAGATCAGAGCTTCCTCCGATGCGGGTAGCAAGCACCGGCACCATCCCTTTATCCCCCCGGCCAAAACGCCTGACATCGTCCCTGTAATGCGAGTTCCACTCAGCCCAACGTCCGGGAAACCCACCAACTTGATTGACCTGTGTGTCCCACGCCTCGGCAATGATCTTGGTGTGGGCAAGCACCGGGTCCTGTTCAATAGCATCAACGAGCGAAGGACCCGGCAGCAGTTCACCCTTGTGATCCCTGCGGAGGATGGAGGCCAGATCAAAGCGGAACCCGTCCACATGCATCCCCATGACCCAGTACCTCAGGCAATCGAGGATGAATTCCCGAACCACAGGGTGGTTACAGTTTACCGTGTTTCCACAGCCTGAAAGATCCAGATAATCTTTTGATTCCGGATCCAGGGTGTAATAAATCGTATTATCCAGCCCGCGGAAGCTGATGATCGGCCAGTCTGAGTCACTTTCTGCCGTGTGATTGAAAACCACGTCAACGATGACTTCCAGGCCTGCACGGTGAAATGCCTTTACCATCTCCTTGAATTCTTTCACCTGGTTTCCGTCCCAACCATTTGAGGCATAAGAGGCCTTTGGGGCAAAGAATGCCATAGTGCTATAGCCCCAGAAGTTTTTCAGCCTCTCACCGCTCTTGGGGTTGACCCGTTTGTTTTCCAGCTCATTGAATTCAAAAACCGGCATCAATTCGACGGCTGTGACCCCGAGAGACTTGATGTAAGGAATCTTTTCGATCAAACCTTTGTAGGTGCCACGCTTTTGGGCACCTGAAAATTCATGAACCGTATATCCCCGCGCATGGAGCTCATAAACAACACTGTCTTTGAGGGGCAAGTTCAGCGGCCTGTCGCCCTCCCAGTCAAAATCATCGTCAACAATGCAACAGCGCCGTCCCCCATCCTCCCCTCCCCAGATCTCTCCTCCTACTAAGGCCCGGGCATAGGGGTCAAGGAGAATATTTTCCTTGTCGAACCAGTCCCCGCTTCCCCTGGGGTCAAATGGTCCGTCAGCTCTGTACCCGTAGCAAAGGGATGAGTCCATGCCTAAGACAAGAACATGCCAAATATCGCCGGTCCTGTTGATTTTGGGATCCAGGGAAATTTCAGCTATCGGTTTTGGGTTTGCTTTTTCAAACAGGACAAGAGTGATGGATGTGGCATTTCGCGAAAAAACGGAGAAGTTCACTCCAGCAGGTGTAATGTTTGCACCTAACGGGAGAGGCTGGCCGGGTTTGCAGGGCCACATTTCCAAATTTCTAGACCTGTTTGACAACATAGGCATCTTATATGAAGATAAGCTCAAAGCTCAAGGCTGAAAGCTCAAAGCAAAACAAAATGCAAAGAAGCATTGCCCAGTTCTTGCTTTGAGCTTTCAGCTTTCAGCTTGATCGCCAGGCCTCACCCCCAAACCCTTCTTGATCGCTGCGGACGCGTCAAGCACCAGACTCAAGAGCGCAGGTACCAGGAAGATCGTAAAAACCGTGGATATCAGGAGTCCGCCCACCACCACGCTGCCAAGGCCCCGGTAGAACTCGGACCCCGCCCCCGGGGTCAGTATCAGGGGGATCATCGCGAACACGCTGGTCACTGAACTCATGTATATCGGCCGGATACGTGAGCGGACCGATTCCCGAATCGCCTCCCGAGAGGCCATATTCCCGTAACGCATATTGTTGAGGGCCTGATGTACGATAAGGATCGCGTTGTTGACAACGATCCCCACCAAGATCACAAAGCCCAGCATGGTAATGATGTCCAGGGCCTGATAGACGATAAAGACGTTTACCAGGAGGAGGCCGATAAACCCGCCGGCCGCAGCCAGCGGCACGCTGAACATAATAATGAAGGGATAAAAGAAGTTCTCAAAGAGGGCGGACATCAAGAGGTAGCTTATTACAATGGCCAGAATCAAGTTCCACTGGAGCGCCCGCCTTGTGCGTGTCAAGTCGTCTGCCGTCCCGCTCAGCTCAATACGGTAGAGGGTTCCAAGCTCCCCGCCGGCCTTGAGGGGTTCAACAACCTGATCCCTGACCGTGGCCATGGCGGTCTCTAAGGGGATCTCCCTCGGGGGGATGACCTGAATCGTAATGGCGCGCTCCGAATCGATGTGGTTGATCTGGGTGGGTCCCTCCTCCAGGCGAATCTCGGCAACGGACCCGAGGGTGATCCTTTCCCCTCTGGGAGTCTGGATCGGGAAGTTGGCCAGCTCTTGTGTCCGCTTAAGCTTGGCCTCGTCTGTCTTCACTACCAGGTCAATTTCATCGCCATAAAGCCGATAATTGCTCGCCTTTGCACCATCCACAAGGACATCCACGATTCCGCCAAGGTCAGCAGTCGTCATCCCCAGACGAGTGAGCCGATCCCGGTTCGGGACAATGCGCATTTCAGGGTTACCCAGATCGAGGCCCGGAATGGGACGTATCTGGGCACCGGGGATGAGCTGTGCCACCTGGCCGAATATCCGCCGGCCGAGCACAATCAGTCGCTCCAGTTCCGTGCCCTTGATTTCTATGTCGATGGATCTCCCTGCCCCAATGCCGCGAGCAAACAGACTCGGTTGCTGGACAATGGCAATCATGCCGGGGATTCTTCTCAACACGCCATATACATGAGGAAGCAGCTCTCGTGTTCTTTCCTGGATCTTTGACACGATTCCAAAAAAAGCCTGTTGCCCCCAGGCCACAAAAAAGAAATTCTTCACCGCGGGAAGGTTTAGTTTTCCGGCAACCTCGCTTTCACCCTCATGCGCTATCAGAGGAAGGACATCCTTTTCTACGGTCTTTGCGATTTCATCGAGCTCTCCAAGGTTGTATCCGGGCGGAGGCAAAAGAATCCCGAACAGAAGTTCCCGATTTCCTTCCGGCAGGTATTCGGTTTTCGGCATCAGGAACCAGGCCATGCCGATGGCCATGCCTGTCATCAGGACAGTCAATCCGAGGCGTGCAGAGACCCGGCCGCACATCCAGTAGACGAATCGCGTAACCCCGTCGGTAAACCCAGATGCCAGGCGATAGAGGGACCATGACCGCTTGCGTGGGGCTTCAGAGCGCCGGACCTTTCCGAGTATCCTGGAAGAAAGGGTCGGAATCACCGTAATCGATACCAACAGGCTTAGTACCACAGCGCTACTGATGGCAATAGCAATGTCCCGGAAGAGCTGGCCCGCCTCTTCCTCGACAAAGATAACGGGGAGAAACACGGCAACCGTGGTCAGGGTGCTTGCGAGAACCGCGCCCCAAACCTCGACCGTGCCGTCATAGGCAGCCTCAAGCCGGCTCTTTCCCATCTCACGGTGACGAAAGATATTTTCAAACACGACGATGGAATTGTCCACCACCATTCCGATGGCGAAGCTCATCCCGGCCAGGCTGACCACATTGATATTGCGTCCGAACAGGCTCATTAAAAGAAAAGTCCCTACCACACTGATTGGGATGGCAAGTGAAACGATCAAGGTGCTGGCGAAGTTTCGCAGAAAGACCAGGAGTACAATGATCGCCAGTGTCCCGCCTACAAAGATGTTTTGCCTCACCAGTCGAATGGCGCCGTGGATATAGCTGGTCTCATCATAAGCCTGCTCGATGTACAGTCCGCGATCCTTCAGGATACCGTTGTTCAGTTCAGCAAGGGCCTCCCGCAGCCTCTTCATCACAACCAAGACGTTGGAACCGGTTTGACGGACTGCGTTCATGACAATTGTAGGGGTTCCCTCATGCCGAACGACCACATTGATATCTTCGTAGCCGAGGGAAACGCGAGCCACGTCCCCGACCATAATGGGAACCCCTTTGACCCGCTTGATTATCACCCTGGCAACATCTTCAGGGGTCTTGTACTCACCCACCGTGCGGGCAATATATCGCCGCTTTCCCTCGTCAAAGTCCCCGGCACTGATATTCCTGTTTTCCACATCCAGGGCCCGCATGACCTCGGGGATTGTAATGTTTCGGGCAGCCAGGGCGTCTGAGTCGACGATCACCTGAAGTTCGCGCTCCTGTCCCCCGTAAATGTTGGCTGAAGCCACACCGGGAATTCGCTCCAGGCGAGGTTTTACATGCTTGTCACAAAAATCGTATTCATGGCTCAAAACGCCCCTGTATCCGTCGAGGGCGCGCAACGGCATCCAGGCAATCGCTGTTTCGTGCCGGCCTCCTGACTTGATGATCGGCTTGTCCATGTTGTCGGGGTACTTTTTCACCTGGTCAAGCTTATTGGAAACCTTGAGCAAGGCTGCATCCGGATCCGTGCCGATCTCAAACAGCAGGTTGATATAAGCCAAACCGTCGCTGCTTTCACTCTTCATTTCATCGAGCCCTTCCACGTTCTTGAGCTCGTCTTCCTGCACATCGATGATCTCTCGTTCGACTTCTAATGGGCTTGCACCCTGCCAGACGGTTTCCACAGAAATCTCCGGGATGTCTACGTTGGGGGTTAGCTGAATGGGAATTCTAAACAGCGAGATAAGACCAAAGAGGACCAGCAGGATAACCCCCACCGTCACGGTCACGGGCTTCTTTATGGCAGTATCAACAAGTTTCATGTTAACTGGTCATTGGTCATTGGTCATTGGTCATTGGTCAAATGGTCGAGTGGTCGAGCGCTTATTGATCATTGATAAATGATCATTGATAAATGATCATTGATAAATGATAAATGGTTGCTGGTTTACCCATTTCATCTTCTCTTTCATTCCGCAATCCGCAATCCAAAATCCAAAATCCTATAGCTCACTTGATTATCTCCACCGGCTGTCCTGGCCGCAGGCGCTCGTTGCCCCGAACGACCACAATATCTCCTGGCTTGATGGGGCCCTCAACGGCCACATTGCCGTCGTAATAGCCAGTGACCCGGACATTGACGGGCCGGGCCACACTGCCGGCTACGACAAAGACCAGCCGGTTGGTCCCGGCTGTTACTATGGCATCCTTTGGCACCAGGAGAGCGTTCTTTTTGCTTCCGAGATTGAAGGTAGCTCTTGCTTCCATACCGTCCCTGATTTTCAAGCCCGGGTTGATCAGGCTCACTCGCACCGGAAAAGTTCGAGCGTGAGTGTCTCCTTCGGGAAGGATGGCAGAAATCTTACCAAGAAATTGTTCATCGGATATGCTTGCCACCAGGATCCGGACCGGGTCTTGCGGAAGAAGCTGAACGGCATACCGTTCGGGGACATCCACGGTGATCCGTACGTGTGCCAGGTCAACAAGGGTTACTACCGGCCCGCCAACCGGCAGCCACTCACCCACCTGGGTGTGCTCTTTGGCAATAAAACCCGTAAAAGGGGCAACAACTGTCTTATTCCGGATGTTATCTTTAAGAAGCTCGATTTCAGCCTCACTACGCAAGACTTCCTGTTTGAGGGACTGATACAGATACAATGCCTCATCATATTTCCTCGCCGCAATGCTGTCGGCATCTTTGAGTTTGGTATGCCGGGCCAGTTCCTTTTCAGCAAAGAGTAAACTCGCCCGAGCTTTCTCCCTGGTAGCTACCGCTGCCTTCAGGCCTAGTACAAGATCAGTCGATTTGAGTCTTACAAGAACCTCTCCCTTTTTAACGAAATCACCCTCGCGGACCGGAAAGTCCTTCACCAATCCGGACACCTCAGCGGCAATTGTACTGCGGGCAATCGCTTCGGTGTTTCCAACCAAAGTGATTTGCTCTGAAACCGTGTCCTGAACGACCGGTGCAACCTTAACCGGCACTGCCGGTGGTACATCGTGTTTTTTAGCTTTGGCCTGAGCGTGGGCAACTGAACTCACAAGCAAAACGAGAAACAGGACTGCCCGAGTTGCGCACCCAACAAACTTTCTCCAATGTGTCTGCCACATGAGCCACCTGTTCCAACTGGTCACTGGTCACTGGTCATTGGTCATTCGTTATTCGTGAGTCGTTGCTGGTTGGTGGTTTGCCTATTCCCTCTTCCATTCCGCATTCCGCATTCCGAAATCCGCATTCGTTTATACGACCAACTCCAGACCCTCGTAGGCCATGATCACTTTGCAGGTTTGGTCTGCCCCCTGTAGCTCCGCGTACTTGCGAGTCCTTTGAAGAATATCCCTCAGGGTAATATCATCATACGTGGGCTCATGGTGAAAAAGAACCAGAGTTCCAACCCCGGCATCGCGGGCCATGTCCACACCTGTCAGGGAGGAACTGTGGCCCCAGTCTTCTTTTTCCATGGCATCCCTTAGGGTATATTGCGAATCAAATACCAGAACCTTTGCCCGGGAAAAGAAGTCTATGTACTTTTTCATGTCCGATTCAGAGAGATTGGTGAACTCTGTATCCGTGGCATACACAAATGAGGCGTCTTGTTTTTTGACCCGGTAGCCAAAGGATTCACCAGGATGGTTCAATTTGATATTTGTAACATCAACCTGACCAATGGCCACGTTTTGCCCTTCTGAAAGTGAAACAAACTCAATGTCTGCCTGTATGGACTTGAGTGGAACCGGGAAATACGAGGGGGACTGCTGCATAGAGAAACGTTTCTCTATGTCGGGATGCGGGCTGTAGATAATGATTCTGTTCCCGGGGACATGTGCCGGGAGGAAAAAGGGAAACCCCTGTATATGATCCCAATGGGTGTGGCTCAAGAATAAATGGGCTGTTCCGGCCCCCTGGCCGAATCTGCCGTCCATAAGGTAGAGACCGAGCAGCCTGATACCGGAGCCCGCATCAAAGATGATCGTGGTATCGTCGGAGCGCAACTCAACGCATGATGTGTTACCGCCATATGTTCCCTTTATGTGCGGGGGAAGTCCTTCCACATAGTCTTCTGCCGCCCGCTCGTCCATAATATCACGATCAGACGCCCCTTTTAAAGCCCACATTATCTTCTCTTTGAGCTGCTGAGCACCCAAGGGTGCGGGAACAGAACCACGTACCCCCCAGAACCTGACAATCATATTCCCTCCCTTTTTCTATCCACCAATACCTGTCGCAGCTTTGTTAAGCCCAAACCATCAAACAACATGTATCAAGTCATAAAATCGCTTCGCGATTTTATATACAAAATTTTAATCTTATCAGACTTTTCAATCTCTATCAACATCTTATCCCTTCCTGAAAATGTGAGGTTCCCTGAAAAGGGAGGAGTCTCCGGCCACAATATGTGTTTAAAGGGGTCCTTTTCAGATAATTTTACTTGACAGGCAAAAATATCCTGATAATATTCACCTGCTATGAAAAAAATAACAAACAGGATGTTGGACATAAACCTGCCGGATAATCGTTCCGCTTTTCTCTGGGGTCCCCGAAAAACCGGCAAGACCTATTGGATAAATGAGCGCTTCAGCGACTCGGTTCTTATTGATTTACTGAAAACCGATGTATTCGCCGATTATGCATCCCGCCCGTCATTACTCAGGGAGCAATATCAGGAACACAAAGGACTTGTTGTTATCGACGAGATCCAGATGGTTCCGGACTTGCTCAATGAAATTCACTGGTTAATTGAAAATAGCGATGTTTCATTTCTGATGATCGGATCAAGTGCACGTAAACTACGACGCGGTCATGTGAATCTGCTGGGCGGGCGAGCCTGGCGCTACACTATGGCGCCGCTCACATATGCAGAAACAAAAGGTTTTGATCTGGGGCAGGTTATCATTTCCGGACTTCTGCCCCCCCATTTCCTTTCATCAGATCCGGTTCAGGACCTCAGATCCTATGTAGCGGACTATTTGAAAGAAGAAATTGCAGCAGAGGCTGTCATACAGAATATGCCTGCATTCGCTGAATTCCTGCGAGTTGCCGCACTGACTTCCGGCGAACTGCTGAATTACACCAATGTCGGAAGAGAAACCGGTGTCAGTGCAAAAGCTGTAAGAAACTATTTTCAGATCTTGGAAGATACTCTACTTGGTTTCAGGGTTCCACCCTGGCGAAAGAAGAAAAAACGAAGGCTTATTGAAACCGAAAAATTCTATCTCTTTGATGTGGGGGTGACGAATTATTTGGCTCGTCGAGCACCCAGAATCGGCACGCCCGAATTCGGCAAATCGTTCGAACAGTATATTCTAATGGAACTCAAGGCTTATCAGGCCTATAGAAATCCTGAACTTGATATTCGCTACTGGCGCACAAGTTCGGGGTTTGAGGTGGATTTTATCCTTGGTAACATGAATGTTGCAATTGAAGTCAAGGGTTCAGAAAAGATACATAGCGGACATACGAAAGGCCTGAAGGCGTTGCTTGAAGAGCAGACGATTGATATGGCCATTATTGTTTCGCTGGAAAAACAGCCGAGAAAACTTGATCCCTCTATTGAGGTTTTGCCGTGGAGAGTCTTTCTTGAAACATTATGGTCAGGGGGATTGGGGATCTGAAAGAAGAAATAGAAATTGCAGAGAAGGTTTTGACGTGGGTGAAAAAGGAACTGGATAAAGAGCAGCCGCCTCCTGATCCGCAGAGGAGTCTTTTTGAGTAGATGTGAGTCGTGAGCATAAGGCGCTCAAGGGCAATTTGTCCCAAGTCAAGGGCTGGCCCCGCGTTTCCGATGGAGAGGAAATACGATGA